>PWZW01000213.1 GCA_003567255.1 Puniceicoccaceae bacterium
CGGAAAACGATGAGTGGCCAAGCTGCACGTCTCGGTATAGGCGAAGTCGTTATCGGAGACTTAGCCTACCCGCGTACATATCTGAAACGACTGAGCCAAGTGACCCGGGAGGACCTTCAGGCAGCGGCTCAAGCACACCTTCAGCCAACCGTCGCCTCTTCAGTGCGGTTGATTCCCCAGGTGAGCAAAGAGCGCGCCACGAAAGAAGGCACGCTCAGCAAGGCGGCCCCCTTTGCCGAGCACCGCCTGTCCAATGGTATCAGAGTCCTCCTGCAAGCGGATAAAAGTCTGCCAAAAATTCACGCGCTCGCCACTTTCCGGGCAGGTCCAGCCAAAGAAGCGGAAGATCAACGAGGCATCAGTACCCTTTTGAGCGCGCTCCTCACCAAAGACACCACGCAGCGGAGCGCCGCAGAAGTTTCCGAGACGGCCGAAAGCCTGGGAGCCCGTTTTAGCTCGGCTTCAGGAAACAATTCTCTACTCCTTTCACTGGAAGTCTTCCCTTTTGATTGGGCGGCAGGCTTGGACCTTTTTAGTGACGCACTTACCTCTTTGGAAATCCACGAAGCCACGTTTGAAAGAGAGCAAGCGGCTAAAATTTCCGAACTTAAAGAAGCGGATGACGAAATTCTAGACTTTGGCTTCCGGCGCTTCCAAGAGACATTTTTCGAAGGGCATCCATTCTCCACACCCGCCGATGGCAGCATTGAAGCACTTGAACACCTAAAAGCCGAAGATGTCGCTGAGTTCGGTCGCACCATCCTCCGACCGGAAAACTGTGTGCTGGCAGTGTCTGGAGATTTTGAGCCCGCAGACTTATTGACCACTCTCGAAAGCGCCCTGGGCGCCTTGGGAGACTCCGTGCGTCCGGGCACTGAGGCACCCGCGATACCCACCTTTGGGACACCCGTCGCCACCGATGTATTTACCCATAAAGACCGTGAACAAGCTGTGGTTTTAGTTGGCTACCCGGATCCGGGTGCGAAATCATCCGACCAAAGTGCACTGGCCCGCGTGATGAACGAAGTATTCAGCGGTATGTCCAGCCGCTTGTTTGAGCAAGTCCGCGACACCCTGGGCCTCGCCTACTACGTAGCTTCGACTCGCCTGCTTTACCTCGATACCGGATCCTTTGTCTTTTACGCAGGAACTCACCCTGAAAAAGTCCCCGCCGTGCTCGCGGCTATTGAGGCGGAGATCACCCGCGTCGCCCAAAATGGAGTCGATGCAGAGGAGCTGGAAGCGTGTAAGATGCGCCTCTTGGCAGGCAGGACACTGAGCCTTCAAGCAATCGGTGCGCGCGCCAAGCATGCCGCACTCAACGCCCTCTACGGTGAACCGGTTGACGATGAAGCCAGTTACGTTGCCGCTATTAAAGACGTCACCGCTGAAGCACTGACAGCCTACGCCCGTGAACACTTCACTCCGGAAAAGCGCGTACGCGTGATCGCCGGACCCGGGACGGCAAGCGATTACTTCATCGCACCTTGATCACCCACACCCTTTTTAGGATGAATAAAACGGCTTTTGTACTCGTCCTCTTCGGTGCTCTCGGGCTGGCGATCCTCTTCGTCACCATCTTTGTCCATGCTGATATTGAGCACCGTGACCGTATCTTACACGCCGAAACGGTATTGGCAGAACTCAACGAAGAAGCCTGGGCAATCCTCTATCAAGCGAGCGGACAGTTACTAAAAACCCGATGGCAAGGAAGCGAGGTGCTCATAGACAAGCACGAACTCCCGCCCCCCATCGCCGCCCTAAGACCCTACCAGGTAAGGCTTCGAAAGAATGAAGTTAGCCTCCAGTGGTCACGAAGCGCGGACGTCTTCGCGCTTTACTTGACCGCTCTATTTTCGGAGGATTATGGAGGTGGCCCTCTCGGAAATGTACGCACGCCCGGCATTTGGACTATCGACACTCGCGTCGACGACGAAGAAAGGCTGCGCTACCAGCCAGAGACACTACCCGTGCAACTCCCCTGACAGGCGTCTCGCTTCAAGCAGCCGGAGGGGCCGGGGTTCAACAAAACGAACCTTTCCTATCCCTCCCGTGTCAGATTGACTAAAGACACCGTTCCCTGCGCTCCCTTTCCTCGCAATCAGCTTTCCTCATCGAAAATCGATCATGCCACGCTCCCGCCCATTCTACCTCCGACTTCCCTTTCTGATTATGGTCATTGCCCTCTGTGTGGTGGGATATTTCGTCTGGAATCACGTTCAGGAGGGCGAGCAGCGGGGGGTGGCGTTCACCTTTGTCGAAGTGGATGAGGGCTCACTGACCCAAAGCGTGCGGGCGACTGGGAGCGTCAGTCCGGTTCGGGAAATTCAGGTAGGGAGCCAAATTTCAGGAATCATCGAGGAGCTTTTGGTCGATTTTAATTCTGAAGTTTCCAAGGGCCAGTTGATCGCTCGGCTTGATACAGCGACCTTTGACGCAAATGTGGCTCTGGCCGAAGCAGAGAAACGCTCCGCAGAAGCGGTCCTTGAACTCGCGCGTTTGCGGGAAGGCCGGTTGGCTTCCCTCCAGGAACGAAACATGACCTCGCAAGAGGAACTTGAACGGGCCACACTGGAACGTCGCCAAGCTGAATCGCAATTCGACATCCGCAAGGGTAACTTGGACAAGGCGCTACTCGAACTCGAACGCTGCTTCATTGTTTCTCCAACGGATGGTATCGTTATCTCTCGAAACGTCGACGTCGGCCAAACCGTGGCTGCGAGCTTGAGCGCTCCTATCCTCTTCGAAATTGCTGACGACCTCACCCTCATGCAGATCATCACGAACGTTGCTGAGGCAGATATCGGACGACTCGAAGTTGGCCAACGCGTTGAGTTTCGCGTGGATGCCTACCGCGAGATGACCTTTCCCGGAAAAGTTATCCAAATCAGAAACGCTCCACAGGTTATTGATAACGTCGTGACTTACGACACAGTCGTCGCCGTGGATAATTCCGACCTCAAACTGAAGCCGGGCATGACGGCCGAGGTCTTTATCATAACGGAAGAGGTTTCCGATACGCTAAGAGTACGCAATGCCGCCCTCCGTGCGCGGCTTCCCGCCAGCCTTCAACCAGATGAACCACGCCCTGCGGATACTTCGGAATCCGCCCGTCCCGTCTTTTTGATGACTCCGTCGGGAGAGCTCACCACCCGCTGGGTGGAGACAGGAATCAGTGATGGGATACATACCGAAATCCTCAGTGGACTCGCCGTCGGCGATCGCCTCGTTACCGGCCTCCAGCTCGATACCTCTTCGCGCAGTGGAGGCAGTGGCCGATCGCTCCTCGGCGGAAACCAAGCTCAATTTTGACCCCCAACTCCGCGAGACTTTGAATCTGAACGATCAGAAATCGGAAAAACCAGAAGCCCCGCTCCTGAACGTCCGAGGCGTCTCCAAAATTTATAAAACTGGGGGTGGTATCGGCGTCCATGCATTGAAAGGAGTCGATTTGAAAATTCACAAGCAAGAGTCCATCGCGCTGATGGGTTCAAGCGGCTCGGGAAAGTCCACCCTGATGAATATTCTCGGGTGTTTAGACCGCCCAAGTGCCGGGACATTTTATTTGGACGGGATCGACGTTTCTGACTTGGACCGCAACGAACGCGCGAACCTCCGCAATCAAAAAATTGGCTTTGTTTTTCAAAATTTCCACCTCTTGTCCCGGACCTCCGCGAGAGAAAATGTGGAGATGCCCATGCTTTACCACCCTGAGCCGCTCTCCGCCCGGCAGATGCACGCACAAGCCATGGCCGCGCTTGAACGGGTAGGCTTGGCCGACCGCGCCGACCACGCCCCAAATGAGCTCTCTGGAGGACAGCAACAACGGGTTGCCATTGCTCGCGCACTCGTCAATCAGCCCAAACTACTTTTGGCGGACGAACCAACGGGAAACCTCGATACCCGCACCTCACTGGATATAATGGCACTGTTCCAAGCGCTCAACGCAGAAGGCCTGACTATTTTGCTGGTTACCCACGAGCCAGAGATTTGCGACTTCATGAAGCGGACCCTTTTACTACGGGATGGACTGATCGCCAAAGATGAAACCAATGCGCAACTTCTCGACGCCGTCCGAGCAAAGGAAACCTTTGAAAGCGAAAACGAAGACACCCTTGCCGAGGAAATCGCGGCCCTTCAAGCGGAGGATGAATCCACATGAATTTCCTTATCATTCTCCGCATCGCAGCCCGTGCCATCCGGCGGAATCTACTTCGCTCCCTCCTCACCACCCTTGGCATCATCATAGGCGTCGCGGCGGTGATTACCATGGTCAGCCTGGGAGAAGGCGCCCGGGCCGAGGTAGAAGCTCAGGTAAATCGCCTGGGAGAGAACGTTGTCTTGGTTTTCCCCGGGAGTCGGCAACTGGGGGGCGTCAGTGTAGGCGGCGGCAGTGCAAACACCCTGACCTCCCAAGATGCCACGGCCATCCGCGACGAAATTCCAGAGGTTATCGCCGCCAGCCCGGAGGTGCGCTCCCAGCGTCAGGTTATCTACGGAAATAGAAACTGGCGTACCCGCATTTACGGACAATCCGAAGATTATTTACAAATCAGGCAATGGCCGCTCGAGTCTGGTCGCATGTTTACGGCGGAGGAACTCGCCCGCGCGGAGCAAGTAGCCGTCGTCGGACAGACCATCGTCGAGGAACTTTTTGAGGGGAGCAATCCAATTGGTGAAACCATCCGCGTCCGGGGTCTCCCTCTGACTGTGATCGGAATCCTTGAGCGGAGGGGCATGTCGCTTATGGGCTCGGTTCAGGATGACATCATCATCGTGCCCTACACCACCGGGTTTCAAAAGATCTCAGGCCGCAGCCATGCGATGGTGATCAATGTTCAGGTCTTCAGTGCAGAGTCCATGGAAATTGCCCAACTTAAAATCGCTGATCTGCTCAGAGAGCGTCATCGACTGGGCCCCGATCAGGAAGATGATTTCACCGTGCAAACGCAGGAGGAAATTGCTGCCACCGCTACCGCCACCTCTCGGGTGATGACTCTCCTGCTGGCCTCTATTGCCGGGGTTTCCATGCTTGTGGGTGGGATTGGGATTATGAACATCATGCTCGTCAGCGTTACCGAACGGACCAGAGAGATTGGTATTCGCATGGCAATTGGCGCCCATGGAAAGGACATTTTGCTTCAATTTCTGGTCGAATCCGTCTTTCTCAGCGTTATTGGTGGCCTGGCCGGAATCGCTCTCGGTGCAGTCGCCACTCACTTTGTCGCCTCGGTTGGTGACTTTCCCGTTCAACTCTCCCAAATTGCAATCATTGCAGCCTTCTCTATCTCTGCCGCCATCGGCATAACCTTTGGATTTTTTCCAGCCTGGAAAGCCTCCCGGCTTGATCCGATAAACGCCTTGCGCCACGAGTAGAGCAGCCGTGCATAGAATGATTCAAGGCACCAGACAAAGCCGTGGCGCTTAGCGGTCAGTATGTCCAAGGTCCCGATCCGGGTCGATGTGATCCCGTACCCTTTGCTTTAGCTCCTTTATTCCCGGAAAGCCCCCGTCGCGTTTTCGCTCCCAGATCAGTTGTTCATCCACGAAAACTTCGAAACGGCCCCCCTGCGCTTGGTCCGGAACCAACTCCAGGGCAGTGATGCTTCCCGTAAATGTTTGAAGGAGCTCCTGCGCATACCAGGCTGAGCGCAACAGCCAATTACACTTGGGGCAATATACAATCCGAATGCGGTAACTCGCCATACCAGGGCAGTATTGCCGTGCCAGTGCTCGAAGGTCAAGACACCCCACGAGACAAGTGGACGGCCCCGGGACACGTCTGTCACACCTGAGCCAAAGCGAGCGAATGTGACACGGATATGCGCCAGCATGGCGCATATCTGCCGTAGTTGCCAAGCCACCCATCCCGGATTAACTTATTTAAATCATTGCCCTTCATGCGCTTGTATATTATTTATAAATTTGGTCCCAGGGATGCTTAGAGGTTGGCATGGGAAAAATTATAGGAATTGATCTTGGTACCACAAACTCATGCATGTCTGTCATGGAAGGCGGAGAGCCTGTGGTCATACCAAACTCTGAGGGGGCCCGCACGACTCCTTCGATCGTCGCTTTCGCGAAAAATGGCGAACGGTTGGTCGGGCAGGCGGCAAAGCGTCAAGCGGTGACCAATCCAACAAACACTATCTTTTCGGCAAAACGCTTCATTGGCCGCAAGTTCAGTGAAGTCGCCGACGAAGCCAGAAGTTTGCCCTACAATGTGGTTGAGGGCAAAAATGGTGACGCCTACATCGAGTGTGAGGTAAACGGTAAAAAGGAACAGTTTGCCCCGGAACAAATTTCGGCAATGGTCCTCGGCAAGCTTAAAGCAGATGCCGAGGCCTACCTTGGTGAAAAAGTGACCGAGGCGGTCATTACCGTGCCTGCCTACTTTAATGATGCGCAACGCCAAGCCACCAAAGACGCCGGACAGATTGCCGGCTTGGAGGTCAAGCGGATCATTAACGAACCCACAGCTGCCTCTCTCGCCTATGGATTGGATAAAAAAGATGATAAAACCATCGCAGTTTATGACCTCGGCGGCGGTACTTTCGATATCTCAATTCTCGAAATTGGTGACGGCGTCTTTGAGGTAAAGGCAACCAACGGTGACACTCACCTGGGTGGCGACAATTGGGATAG
>PWZW01000133.1 GCA_003567255.1 Puniceicoccaceae bacterium
TGGATTTCTCCTTCGTGAATCCGCTCAGACAGTCGCCGTAAGACCAGATTAAATGTGTTCCATATATCAAGCCGGTCGGCTGGCTTTAAAATGCGTTGCCCTTTGTCAACGCTCGGAGAAAGGCAGTGGCGGGGGATTAGATCATTGCTATGCAAGATCAAATGTTCCAGGTCGGCCGCAGCTTCCTTGAATTTTTTATACTCAACGAGTTGCTGAACCAATTCCCAGCGGGGATCGAGACTATCTTCCTCCGCTTCTTCAGCCATTTGCTCTTTGGCGGGTAGCAGCATCCGACTCTTAATGTACATCAGTGTTGCCGCCATTACGAAAAACTCTCCTGCTAACTCGAGGTCCAGCCGGTTCATGGAGGCGAGGATTTCCAAGTACTGGCGCGTCACCGTCTCAATGGGAATGTCGTAAATGTCGACTTCATTACGCCTTATCAGATAGAGTAGCAGGTCCAAGGGGCCTTCAAACGCAGGCAAGCGAATGGAGTGGTCCGTGCCAGGGAGAAAAATCTCGTTTTGCTCGCTTGCTACCGTGCTCATTTATCCAAGTACTTTTATTGTCCAGCAAGATTTACGCGGACAGATAATTCCACATCATCTTCCCGTCGAGCTCCTTCACGGAAGGTCAGGGCGTATATGATGTCCCAAGAGTTTCCAATCCGTGTGCCAATGCCGATTCCACTGCGGATAAAGCGCCCGCTCCGGGCGTCATACTGGGTGTCCGCCAAAAGCGAATAGCGCTCACTGAGACGATAAATGAAATCAAGTCGATATTGATCTATCTTTTCCGTGAGGCTGTCGGTCGAAATGCCAACTTCCCAAGTCTCCCCAGAGGCCACCGCCAACCGTGTCCGTAGCTCATCGAGGCTGAGGTCTTCCGTTTTGAAACGCGCTGCAATATCGAAACGTAGCCAGTGGGCCGGGCGCAGAAGCAACTCGATCCAGGTGGCATTTAGCGTATCTTCCCGCCCTCCGTCAAAGCGCTGATTCCTTTTGAATAAGACGTCTTGATAAAAGTTGAGCTCAGCCAGGCTTCTGGACCCGTAGCCATCGGCCCTCGTCAAAAACTGATTTTCAATTCCAAATCGTGCCAGATGTGTTTCTTGTAGCGTGTCGACGGACCGGATGTCGCTAAAGTCGAGCACTGGACGGTTTAAATTGAATAAATTTCGATCAATGGCTGCGATCCTGTTATCCGCTTGGCTGCCAGGATCTGAAAAGTAGCGGTAGCGTACAACTGGCCTAACAATATGGCGTAGACCGTCGATTCCCCAAAGCCGGTTTTGCGTGGGGTAGCTGGCGTATGCGCGTCCTTCCAGGTCAAAGCCTAGTTCGTAAACGGTCCGCGTGAAATTCCGATCGTCAAAATCAGGATTTATCGCCGGGTCCAAACGGTTGTTTGAGAAGTGGCTCGCCCGTACCCCGACAAGCGGAGTCAGGGTCAACCAGTCGTTGATTAAAAATGGTCGCTGAACTCGGTAACTTGCATCTACGCGATCGATCTCTGAATCTCGTAGTGAAGTTGGAACGGTCTCGGTAATGTATCTTTCCCTGAGTCGACCGTAGGAAACGGCACCACGCTGATACACTCCAGTGTCGAGTATAGGGGTGGGAAGAAGGTCGACACGAAGTTCGGGGAGCCTCTCCTGCACAAGTTGAAAGTTATTTGGGCGAAACCGGCCAAAGGCGGATACGATGTAGTTGTCCCCAGCATAGCTTGTTTCGACGAAGGAATCCGGACGCTGATTGTCGCGGTAATTGCGGCGCCGAAAGTCACGGGTGACTTCGGAATCTGTCCAATAACTGATCGAACTGGTCAGCGCAAAGCGCTCAGTGTAGCTTTGTTGATGGCGAAACTCCACAAAACCCCGGTCATTCGTAATCTCGCGATCAAAGGTATCTAACCCACGATCACCACTGTCTCGGATGTACCCGGTGCTGAGAGATCCACGGGTTATGTGGTCACCACTAACATGCCGGTACTGCGCCACTGGCCCGACAAGAACACCCCGGTCTGAGTACAAATCAAAATTTGCACCCAAGCGTAGGAAATCGAAAACGGGCGCTACGGTTTCCGTCTGTAGATAAGCTCCCAAGTCACCCCGGTATCCGGCCGCGGCGCTTACGCCGAAGGGACGGTTCTGCAGGTCTTGCGTGTAGCGGGGTACCACGAGCATCGGAAACCTCCCAATCGCCAACCTCGCCCGGTTAATTTCGATGGTTTCTTCGTTGGTGTAACGACCGCTGCGTAGATTGATGTTTGGCGTGAAAGGGCCGGGAGGTCCGTACCAAAGGGTCCCATCCTGTAAGTCAAAATCCTCCCGATTGCCCCCCGCGCTGACACCTTCCAGGTAATAGGGGAAGCGCCCGGTTTTGAAATTGTTTACCGCGATGGTTCTGGTACTCGCATCAAACGAGGCGCGCTCCGCCAAGACACGTAATCCATCCTGCGTTGCTTCCACCCCTCCCTCTGCGTCAGCCAGGAAAAACTCCTGGTAGTAGGTTATCCGGTCTGCGCGTAGGCGTGCATTTCCTAAAATCAATTCCGCATCGCCCCGTGCGACCAAACGCTGAGACGCCTCGTCAAATTCAAGGGGTTCAATGGAACTGAGTTCGGGCAACGCCGCCCCCGCAAAGGTTGGAGCAAGCAGAAGTGTGAGAAGTAGAGACCTGAGTTGTAGAGGCACAGCGCTGAATGATGGGAAGGGTCTTTCGGGTGGACAAGGTTTTTTCGGCCTTGAATTTACGATTCGGGGCGAGACTTCGCCTTTGGCTCAACCACCCATTCAAAGTTTAGCTCGTTCAGCAATCGAATATGTTCCGCACGCAGCAAACCTTTGCGGCCACGCTGCTTCGCTTGAGCCACAAACTCAGCTAATTCCTGATCATCCGGGTACTGTCGGGGCACTGCACAATTTCCATGAGCCGCTTTGTACGCTTTCAAACGTCGATAGTGTGCCATCCAGCTTGGACGGGGCGTTTCCATGGTGTCGAATACAAAATCAACTGCTTTGAGCGCATCAATCTGTGCCTTCGAGAGTTGCTTGCGGCGAAACTGAGTCCTTGCCCCCGAGACAAAAGCAACGAGGCGCCGCGGAGCATTGGATTCAGTGACAAAGGTGTGCCCGTGACGTTGCCTGAATGCTCGCAATTCCGGAAGCCGCTTTTCCCAGTCGATCTCTTTTTCCGGACGGGTGCGCTCGCGAGAGAAACCGAGTTGAACGAGTGCTTCCAGGCGTTCTTCGGGGAGTAGGCTACGGTTGTGGCGCCAACGCTGTTTTTCGAGCCATGTCTTCAAAGGCTCCTCCAGTTGAGTATGTTTGCTCAAGCGGCCATCGCCTTTTTCCTCTAAAAAAGCTCTTAACTGATCGAAATTACGTTGCCAGTTCCGCGGTCCCGCAGGCGTACGCTTTTCTGCTTTTTCCTGAATGCCCAATTGTCTGAGTCGCGCTGCTTGCTCGGGGGATAATTTTTGCGCTCGTAAATAGGAGCGCTGTCGCACCACCCAGGATGCCAGCTTTTTTTCTTCCGGATGCTTATTGTTGAAAGGTATCTGGAGGTGTCCGTTTTTTCGCTTAAAGGCTTCCAGGCGCCGGAAGTGACTTTCCCAGCGGTCCCGAATTCCGCGGTCAGAGGTGTAGTCAAATCCAGCCGCCTTTGATTCCTCGATCCATGACTTGCTGAGCGCCCCGTCTTTGTATGCTTTACGCATCCGGTTGACCCAGGGGAGTAGGCCGCTGTGTTTGCTCAAGTCCGTTGTTCTCGGTGGTTTGCCACCTTTTTCCATCTTGATGTCCGCGTATGTCTGCAAATGCTCCCGCCATCGTTGAAGGATGAGCAGTTCTCCAATTTCCGCCTCCCAGTCAAAACCCATTTCGTTGAGCGTTCGTTCAATCTCAGGTTTGATGTTTCCTGCTTTTTTTAGCTTTCGCATCTTTCCCAAGAATGCTTTTTGCCCAGGGCTTTTTACTGCCGTAAAGTCAAAGCTACCGTCCGTACGCTGAGCGACTTCGCGGATGGCTGCCAAGGTTTGACCATGACCCCGCCCCGGGCGCCTCCAGTCAAACCCAATGGCGTCAAGTTCTTTGAATCGCCAGTCCGGAAGCTTTCCCTCCGCTCGTAGGTTTCGTTGTTGCGATATCCAGCGCTTTAAACTCCGTTGCGCTGCGGGCGATGGCGGGGGGTCCTTTTTATCTCCATTCTTTTCCGCAAGATAACTTTTGAAGTACTTTTTCCAGCGCTTATCGGCTTCCGAACGCTTCGCTAAATCAATCCCTAGGCCCTCTAAAACCTTTTGCTTCGCTTGTGGAAGTTTGCCCAATTTGTGGGCTTTTCTTTGTTGATCGAGCCAAGCGGCAAGTTTTCGGTTTTGCCGTGCGTGGATATCCCTCACGCCTTCGACCAAGGGCAGCGCTTTGACTGCCTCGATCCACTCCTCCCATCGTCTGCTATCCGCCTGTTCTACCGCAGGTCTTTGCCAGGTATAACCTGCGTTTGTCAAAATCGTCTTTTGCCAGGGGTAGAGCATATCCTTCTCCTTACGGACGGTCATCCGGTAAAGGTACGCGTAAAGTTCGCGATCCTTAATGTCTTTGAGGTCGAAGGATTTTTGCCCCGCGGGTAAGCAGTTTAAAATGGCCCGAACTCGCTCGTTAAACTGCTGAAACCTTCTCGACTGATACAACGAGGGATGGAACGAATCACCGTGCAAGGCGCGAATATTTACCTTTGCCTGTTCCGGGGTTTTTCTTGGGCGCCCGCGCCCGCGCTTCGCTGGCTTGACCGCATCACCTTCTTTTAATCGCTCCACCTCTGAGGCAAACTCAGGGTCTAGGTGAGCAAGCATTTCCGGAGACATTTCGGCCGGAAGTCCTGGAGCGGAAGCTTGGATCCGCGAAGCACTTTGCTTCCCTTTTCCCTGCCGCCGCTTTTGTTTCTGAATGCGCGTTTTTTGCTGGCGGGATTTGGTTCCCTTTTTTTGCTTTTTTCGTTTCGGCATTCCGTTACTGATTTTCGATGCCTCAATTATTCCGATGGCGTAGCCTTTTTCGGGGCTTCAACTAAAAGTGAGGTCTGTAATCCACCAAGGTATTCTGAAAAAACTTCGCCGCCCGGCGTATTTCTAAGCGCCCTTTGAACCATCCCCATTTTTGCGTCAAGATTGTCGATCATCGATACGAAAACCGCTTCCGGGGTCGCTGCCATCACTGCGGCACCCCAAGCCAATTCACCCTGATGGCTTAAAATAATGTGCTCCAGCCGCTCGGTTAAGTCTGCGTTTAATTTAACAGTCAGGGCTGCTTTGCGAACCACGCGAAAACCCAAGACAACATGCCCTTGAAGTATGCCTGTGCGTGTTTTTCGCGCAGCACCCGTCCCAGTATATTCTTCGAGCTTACCAACGTCGTGTAAAATAATACCTGCTAACGCCAAGTCAGGATCCACCTCCCTATACAAAGGCAATAGCGCGCGGCAGGCCTTTACCATGTGGACGGTGTGCTCAAGTAGTCCATGCCGGTAGGCATGGTGCATCGAAATGGCGGCGGCTCTGGTCCGAAAGGAAGATTCAGTTTCGTCCAACACGTGTTGGACGGTCGCCTTTAATCCCTCATGTTGGATGGATGCCACGGCTTCTTGCAGGCTTTCCCACAAATCTTCTTCGCGTTCCGGAGGGGTTTCGACCAAGTCAGCAAGCAAATTTTCTGTGGACGCCGTTTCCTCGTCAATCACCTCGATGGTTCGTAGTTTTGGTGAAAAGCGGTCATTAAAATGATCGCTTTCTCCCGATACCTTAAGGATCTCCCCCTCCTTCACGGTCTCTAAGACCGCATGCGGAGCCGAATCTCCAAAACAGTTTGTTGAGAAACTCCCATGCTTATCCCCAAGCTCAATGGAAAGGTATTTGTTGCCGGTTTTTGCGGTGCGTACCTGCTTGCGAAGGAGAATAAAAATACCTTGAAAAGAGATACTTTGTCCGACGGGAATTTGCTTTAAGTCAGAGGTGTTTTTGAACTCATCGGGCATGAAAATGTGATGATTGAATAAGAGCTTATTGTCGAGACGCCTCTGGCCAAATCTTTTGGTGTCACCCCCAGAGCCTGCGCAGAGTCGCGAAGCGCCCGTCGCCGGAGTGCGGTTCGTGGACCAGTTGAGCCTTGGGCAGTCGCTTCCTGCCGGTCGCCAGTTGCCAGGGCCTGGCGAGCGCCTCGACAAAGGCGACCGAGCCAAAAGCCGCGCCCTGAGAGAGGCAGCGCATCCTTTGCAGGAAGCTAAAGCTTTGGGGTAGGGCGCCCCTCAGCGCCTCGACCTCCCGCACCCGCTCCCTGTCAATATACCCCGCCTGCGGATCCTTCCGCTTGGGGGAAGCCCCGACACTGAAGAGCATGCAGCGGTAAGTTTCCAGCGCCTCCCGGGCCTCCATCCCCGGTTCGGCAATCACTGCCCGGACCCCCTCCCGGGCCTTGGGTATGCCCGCCAGGGCCTGCGCATATCCGCAAAACGAATAATCCCTGGGGTCTTTGACCAGCTTGGCCCGAACCGGATTAAGATCAATGTAAGCGGCGACAATCCGCATCGCCATACCCGAGCCCTCCACCCGGGAACTGGTGAAGCGCTCGGCCCAA
>PWZW01000308.1 GCA_003567255.1 Puniceicoccaceae bacterium
GAGCATCTTTTGGGTAAGGGCTTACACGGGATCGATATGCCAGCCGAAGGGCACAAATTTGATTGATGAGACGCGTCCGCACATTGAAAAGGCGTGGGGGGACTGGTCCCTTATGTCGTGACAAACGCCTCCGTCGATGCGTTCAAAAAAGAAATCTCTGCAATCAAGGTTCGCTTTTTTTGTTTCAGTATCTTTACGATCTCCGGTTTTCAAAAATCTTATGAGCGATTCTCTCAAGCACGAATGCGGCATAGCCGTTATCCGCCTCTTAAAGCCCCTCGAATACTACGCTGAGAAGTATGGATCGCCGCTCTACGGCTTTCACCAGTTGTTTTTGCTCATGGAAAAGCAGCACAACCGTGGTCAGGACGGAGCCGGCATTGGTGCGGTAAAGTTAAATGTGGCGCCGGGTAAGCCGTACATGGCTCGGGAGCGCACGATCAAGCAAAATCCATTGAGTCGGATATTTAAGGGGCAGATGAAAGCCTATCGCAAGATGGTCGACCGCGGCGTGATTTTTCCGGAGTTTCCCCACACGGTTAAGGAACACTTCGATTATGGTGCGGAGCTGTTGATGGGGCATCTCCGCTATGGTACCTCCGGTAGCTATGAAGCCGCCACCTGCCACCCCTTTTTACGCCAGTCTAACTGGCCCACACGCAGTTTAATGCTGGCCGGTAATTTCACCATCACCAACGAAAAGGAGCTTAACCAAACTTTGATTAACCGCGGCCAGCACCCTATTTTTGGGACAGACACGAAGGCGGTGATCGAGGAGATTGGCTTCCACCTCGACGAGGCGCACGATGCCATCTATCATGCTAAGCGGGATCAGGAAATTCCTGGTGCCCAGATTCCCGATTTGATCAGTCGCGAACTGGATCCTCTGCGGATTTTGAAAAAGGCATCGAAAAGTTGGGATGGAGGCTTTGCCATTGCCGGGATGATCGGGAATGGGGACACCTTCGTGATGCGTGATGCGCACGGAATTCGTCCGTGTTTTTACATCAAAAACGAGGAAGTGATCGCTTTTGCCTCAGAGCGTGTGGCTTTGATGACGATTTTTGATCAGCCTGCGGAAAATGTGCACGAGGTGACGCCGGGGCACGCTGCGGTTATAAAAAATAGTGGAGAGTTTTCTTTGAAACCCTTCACCGAACCCGCCACACTATCGCCGTGTTCCTTTGAGCGGATTTATTTTTCGCGGGGGAACGATCCAGATATTTATCGAGAGAGAAAAGATTTAGGCGCGGCTTTGGTTGGGCAAATCGTCTCGGCGATTGGGGATGATTTTGGGCGTAGCGTTTTCAGCTTCATTCCAAATACGGCAGAGGTGGCTTATCATGGGCTGATGGATGGACTGCGTACGTACCGTCGGAGTCAGGTAAAATCAGCGATCCTTGATGCTCAGCAAAAAGGTGTTCTGGACGACAAGCTGCTGGACGAACTGATCATGAATAACTGGCCGAGGGGAGAAAAGGTCGCACACAAAGACATCAAACTCCGCACCTTTATCTCTCAGGAAAAAGGACGGGCACAGCTTGTTTCGCACGTGTACGACATTACCTATGGAGTGGTTCAACCAGAGGATGTCTTGGTTTGTGTGGACGACTCGATTGTTCGTGGTACTACCTTGAAGGAGTCGATTTTAAAAATTCTCACCCGCACGAACCCTCGCAAAATTGTGATCGCGTCAACGGCTCCCCAAATTCGCTATCCCGATGGATACGGAATCGATATGTCGGAACTTGGCAAATTCATCGCTTTTAAGGCAGCCGTCGAACTGGTCAAAGAAAGCGGCAACGAAATGCTTTTGCAGGAGGTGTATGAAGCATGTGTCGCGCAGGCGAAGAAACCCATCGATCAGCTGCAAAATTATGTTAAGCGCATCTATGATGGGTTTAGTGACGAGCAAATTGCCGCGAAAGTAAGTGATTTGGTTTATCCACACGATATTCAATGGAAGGGCGCCATCGACGTGGTTTATCTTTCGATAGAAAAAATGCGGGCTGCGCTCCCGAACAACAACGGTGACTGGTATTTCAGTGGAAATTATCCTACTCCGGGAGGGTATTCCGTTTTGAACCGGGCTTACATCAACTACTACGAAAACGTTCAGGGACGTAGCTATTAGTAAACATGCTCGCCGAAAGGCCAAGTTCATCAGGTTTTGCCCAGGCCTACAACAACCCATGTCGCTGCCTTTTCACATAATTGATTTTGAAGGCTCGAAAGGGAGTGGAGTGGTTGAGTACGGCATTGTGCGGGTCGAGGGACGGATGATCCGCGAGACCAAGACGCGTCTTTGCGGCGCAGAAGGTGAGATCACTTGGCGGGAGCGCGATACCCATGGGCTGAGTCAAGGTGAGCTCGCCGGTGTCGCGCCCTTTCGGGAGGAGTGGACGCTCTTTTCAAAATTGCGTGAGCATGGGCCTTTCGGTGCGCATAATGCGATGGTGGAAGCGCAGTTGCTCTCGGCGATTTGGCCGTATCCACGACTCGTGGCTGATTTTAGCGAGGAACCCCCGGTGGCGCGGGCCAGCTGGGGACCGTGGTTGGACACGCTGCATTTATACCGTCGTTTGTATCCGAATTTACCTGAATATGGACTTTCCTCGCTAATCGATCAGTTTGGTCTGCAAGCAACGCTCGATCAAACCGCTGAAAAACACTGTCCGGAAGGTAGGGGTCATTACCACTGCGCCCTCTACGATGCCCTGGCCTCGGCAATACTTTTTATCGACCTTCAATCCCAGGATGCGCTGGCAAAGTGCACACCTGCGTGGTGGCTGCGGCAGAGTGCTGCTTCGACAGGTCAGCGCCAAGCCATGGACCAAGGGGAACTTGGCTTGTAAGAATGCTGCTTCCGCTTGCCTAATCGCAGGGCTGCACTCCACTTAACGGTTTTTGAATACTGATGGCCCTCTACCTTCTATTTCCACTTTGCGCAGGCTTCCTTTATGCCTTGGGGGCGGTGATATTAAAGCGTGCGTTTGCCTTCGATGCGGGGATCATGAGGTCCGTTTTTTTGGCGAATCTCTTTATGGGGGTCGCCTTTGCCCCTCTCTTTTTTTTCGAGCCTGAGCGTTTAAGCATTTCGCAACTTGGCTACCCTATCCTCGTGGGAACAACGTTTTTTCTTGGACAACTGTTCACCTTTGTCGCCATGAGGGTGGGGGATGTTTCGCTGGCGACCCCGATTCTCGGGACCAAGGTGCTCTTCGTTGCGCTGACGAGTTTCCTGCTCTTTGGTGAACACGTTCCTTTGGTCTGGTGGGTGGGTGCGGCCTTAACCGCAGTGGCAATTCTCCTGCTTGGTGCCTCCGATCTCGCTGGTTTCCGCAAGCACCTGAAAGGCATTTTCTTCGCGGTGGTCAGCGCCGCTTTTTTCGGACTGACCGATGCGATGTTGCCTGTGCTTGCCGCCGATGTTGGTAAGCTTGGCTTTGTCAGTGTGATGTTTGCGGTCGTCGCGCTGTGGTCTTTCGTACTCGTACCTTTTTTCAATGCCCCGCTTAGAACGATTGATCGGCGTGCCTGGCCATGGCTTGGGCTGGGGGTCTCCATTCTCGGTATTCAATCGCTCATCATGGCCCTGACTCTGAGCTTTTTTGGCAACCCCACGGCCGTGAACATCCTCTACAGTGGACGTGGCCTGTGGGCGCTCCTATTAGTCATCTTTTTGGGTAAACTGCTCCAAAGTACTGAGGGGAATTATAGCCGTAAAACGATGGCCTTGCGTCTGCTGGGGGCGGTGCTTTTGATGGTGGCAATCATTCTCGTTCTGCTCAATCCAGAGGTATGAGGGTGGTCGTTCAGCGAGTGCGCCGCGCAGCGGTTCGGGTGGGAGCCGAAACGATCGGGGAAATAGGGGCGGGCATGCTGGTTTTTCTCGGCGTAGGGCCAGAGGATGCGCAAGCCGACATTGACTGGTTAGTCGATAAATTGGTGCGTTTACGCATATTTGAAGGCACCGACGGGCGAATGGATCTGGCGCTCGCCGATTTGCCCGAACATCAAATGATGGTTATCAGTCAATTCACGCTGCTTGGCAGTTTAAAAAAAGG
This sequence comes from Puniceicoccaceae bacterium, assembly GCA_003567255.1. Lineage (GTDB taxonomy): Bacteria > Verrucomicrobiota > Verrucomicrobiia > Opitutales > Coraliomargaritaceae > T3Sed10-183. Next base: position 4,068 of record PWZW01000308.1, read on the forward strand.
AACCCGACCGTCTTTTCACCGCGCCGCGCCGCCAGCCTTGGCCGAGGCTCTCTACGAGGCGTTTATTGCGGCAGTGGCCAAAAGTAGAAAGGTGCGTCCAGCCAGCGGTCGATTTGGTGCGGATATGCAAATTCTCGCAGAAAATGATGGACCGGTGACCCTGATTATTGACTCCAAGGCGCGGGCGTTCTGAGTACTTGGCATAAACCATAGGTCTCCTCGTGCCCAAACCCGAGCGGACGCAGGCCCAGGTTTTTTGCATTGTCAGCCCACGGGTTCAGCTTTAGGTTTCGGATATGAAAAGTAAGTTATCCCATATTTGTCTGATATTCGTAATGGCGTGCAGTGGGTCTGTGTTAAGTGCAGAAAGCGAAGGGGGCGCCGCTGAGGTCGAGCCGGAAGTCGTCGAGCGCAGTATTTTTAGGCCTTCCACGTGGTTCCGTTCGGTGCGTCGGGCGGAGCAGGCAGAGCAAAGGCGCCAAGCTGAAGAGGCGCGCGAAGCCGCCGAAGAACGTCGAGCTGAATCTGCTGAAGAAGCTGTTAATGCCGAAGGATCTCCTGAACAAAGGCGTCGGTCCGCAACCCGCGATCAGCAAGTAAGCGAAGAGGAAGGGGCATCCGAAGCGCGAGAGCGGAGGGCAGCAGCGCGCGGGCAGGTCCCGGAGGGTCGCCAACGGGGTCCGGACGAGTCAGTTGAAGCGCGTCCACAGAGCCCGAGCGGAGCAGGGGGCGAAGCTACCCGCGGAGAGCGTGGAAATAGCGGGCGTGAGCGCGGTTTTAGTGAAGCAGAGCGTCGCCAGGCAGGGTCACTCCCTCCTGGGTTGCAGCGTCAGGCGGAGCGCGGTCGAGGCTTGCCGCCTGGCTTACAGCGCCGCGCCGATAGTGGCCGTGGTTTACCTCCCGGTTGGGCAAACCGCGTGGAAGTGGGAAAGCCAATTCCGGAAGCGATTGAGGCGCAAGCGCGCCCCGTGCCGGAAGCGTGGAAAGACAAGCTCCCAACGACCCCTGAGGGACTGGAAGACATTTTGATTGAGAACGAGTTATTCCGGGTAATCAAAGAGACTCGGGAGGTCATAGACGCATTGTCCCTTGGCGCGCGTTAGTGCACGCCAAGCTGGGTTGAGCCTTCACGCGCCCATCTCTGCTTGATTTTCCGCTTTGGTGTGCGGGGAAAAGCTCGCTTGGCTCGTTAATTACTTCCCTTGCTTGGCCACCTTGCGGCGTTCGTTGGCGTCGAGGATACGCTTGCGCAGGCGGAGGTGGTTTGGCGTAACCTCCACCAGCTCGTCGGCCGCGATATACTCAATTGCCCGCTCCAGTGAGAAGAGCACCGGTGGGGCGAGGGCGATGCCCTTGTCGCTACCGGAAGCCCGCATATTATCGAGCTGCTTGGCTTTTGCGGGGTTGACTGGCATGTCCTCTTTACGGGGATTTTCGCCGATCACCTGGCCGGGGTAAACATCCTCACCGGGGCCGATAAACAATTTGCCGCGCACTTGAATCATGTCGAGGGCGTAGGGCATGGACACACCTTTTTCCATGCTCACCAAAGTACCGGTTTGGCGGGTGACGATCTCACCACAGAAGGGGCGATACTCAAGGAAGCTGTGGGACATCACACCGTGGCCACTGGTTAGGGTGGTCAGATCGCTTTCAAAACCGATCAAACCGCGGGTGGGCACCTCAGCCTCAATGGTCACCCCACTGGCGTGGTGTTCCATGTTGGTGACCTTGCCTTTGCGCTTGCTCAGGTTTTCCATAATCGCGCCCATTTGGGTTTCCGGTACTTCCACCCAGATTTGTTCAAATGGTTCGTGGCGCTTACCGTCGATTTCCTTGTAAAGTACGGTTGGACGGGAGACCAGGACCTCAAAGCCCTCGCGGCGCATGGTTTCCACAAGCACGGCGATCTGCATGGCACCGCGGGCGTTTACGAGAAAGCGGGTGCCTTCGTCAGTGTCTTCTACGCTGATTGAAATATTCGAGTGGGTTTCGCGGATCAAGCGGTCTCGAATTTGGCGGGAAGTAACCTTTTTGCCATCCTGACCACCGAGAGGGCCGTTGTTGACCGAAAATTCCATCTGTACGGTCGCCGGATCGATGTCGACAAAAGGAAGGCGTTCCGCCGCAGGGTCTGCGGAGAGGGTGTCGCCGATATCGATATCCTCAAAACCTGCGATACCCACGATGTCTCCGGCGATTGCCTCGGGTACGTCGTCAGTGTGTAGCCCGGAGAAAGTTTTCAGCTTGGTGACTTTCACCTTTTGGGCAGAGCCGTCTTTGCGAAGGGCGTGAAGCGTTCCACCCTGGGCAATGGATCCGGAAAGCACGCGACCGATAGCCATCCGGCCGACATAGCTGTCAAAGTCGATGTTGCTGACCAGCATGCGGAAAGGTGCATCTTCGATAACTGGGGGATGGACGCGTTCGACGATGGTCTCAAAAAGAGCGGTCATGTCCTCGCGGGGGCCGTCGACCTCGCGGTCGGCAAAGCCCTGAATCGCGCTGGCGTAGAGGAAGGGGGCGTTAAATTGGTCTTCATCGGCATCGAGATC
>PWZW01000219.1 GCA_003567255.1 Puniceicoccaceae bacterium
AAAGAGCGCTTCGACGCGTTCGAGGAATTTCAGTACGATTACGATAAGGTTCAACTCGCGGTCAGCCAAGACCTGGAAGCACGCTCACGTGAGCTCCGGGGCGAGGACGGCGAAGCTGAGGAGGATGAAGCATCCTCAAGCTTTGACATCCATCTCCGCGAGACACTGCGCATCCTTGGGGATTGGCACGACCTGCTCTCCAAAGGAGAACAGGCGCCCATTCTCGCCGCTTTAAAAAAGCAAGCGGAAGCGCAGCGCACCCGGTAGCAGAAAAAGTGGCAGCGAAGCCAGTTGCAGCCCACGACGACCCGGTGCCGTCAAGGGCTTGGCGACAGGCTGCCGTCGAGGAAATAGTAGGCAGTGCCTTGGGCACCTTGGAGTGCGGCAGCCCTGCTGCCGCTTTGATTCGCCGCAGCCCTGCTGCGGCGGCTGCGGTGGACGCGGACTGTTTAGACGGCTGGGCTTGGCAGCAGGCTGCCTGCGCGGAAAGCGGCAGCAGGGCTTCCGCAGTCCAAGGACGGCTCCGCCGTCGGTCCTCCAGTTGCGGAGGCTGCGCCCGAACGCCAAAGTCGTTATGCAGGCTGAAGGCCTGCGCTAATGCCGCTTTACCCCGGTTCCGCCTTACCAACCCCTCCCGACTTTGGGCTTAGGGCTTGCGGACCCGCGCCCGGCCGCAAAGATCGCTCCTATGCCAGACGGAGAAACCAAGGTCATTGATGCACTCTACCGAATCAGTAGTTTGCTAGCCAATACAGAGGATCCGCGTAAAGCGCTCAAAGTGATTTTGCAAGAGGTCATGACCGTGCTGAACCCTAGCAGCGCTTCCATCTCTTTGGTCAACCCTGATTCCAAATGCCTGGAAGTGGAAGTCTCCGTGGGCCTACCCGAGCATTCGGATTCCATGGAACTTCCGGTCGGCCGCGGCATCACCGGCTGGGCCGCCCTTCACGGGAAGGCGCTGGTGGTGGGCGACGTCCGTAAAGAACCTCGCTACATTCCAGTGCGTAAAGCGGTGCGTTCCGAAATGGCCGTGCCCATGGAGGATGGCGGTAACATTATCGGAGTGGTTAACGTCGATAGTGAAGTCGTCGAGGCGTTTGACGAGGCATCGCTCAAGATTCTCACCTTGCTCACCAACGAGGCGACTCGGGTTATTTCCAAGATTTGGCTGATCAAACAACTCCGTACGAAAGCCAAACAACTCGAAACTCTGGTGAATATCGGCCAACGTATCGTGACCAAACGCACAGACTCGGAAGTTTTGGAAAGTGTCACGCGAGAGGCACACAAGCTGATAAACTCCCACCTTTCCGCGCTATTCCTGCTCAACCCAGACAAAAAATCCCTCCGCCTTCATTCCATGACAGGACCAGAGGATTTGATTCCTCACGACGAGGACCTCTCGCTGGACGATAGCTCGGTCGGGGCAGCGATCATGCGAAAAAAACAAATTGAAGTGTATGATCTCGCGTTCACAGAGGAGCACCATTTTGTTGGGCTGATCCAGCGGGAGGGATTGGTTTCCATGCTCTCCTCTCCGATTATTTTTGATGACGAGGTGATTGGCGTGCTCAACACCTACACCGCAAAACCGCATCGGTTTAACAATGATGAGAAAAGCATCTTCGCGACCCTGGCGAGCCTGGGTGCCATCGCGATCCAAAACGCCCGACTGTACGGTCGGGTGTTTGCTACGGAAGAGCAGCTTCGAAGAAACGAAAAGCTCACCACACTCGGATTGCTCGCTGCGGAGATTGCTCATGAGATCCGAAACCCCTTGACGGTGATCAAACTACTCTTCGACTCGCTCGATCTGGATTTCCCGGCTGGTGATGAACGCCACACCGATGTCCAGATCATCAGCGAAAAACTTGACCAGTTGGAACAGATTGTCGGGCGGGTGCTGAACTTTGGAAAGTCAAACCAAGGCATGCACGCACGCTTCAACCTGAACCGCATTGTTGAGGAAACCGTGCAATTAATCCGGCTCAAGGCGAAGCAACAACAGATGCTCCTTTCCGTGGAGAATCGTGATCCAAACCTGATCATCGATGTAAATAAGGGGCAAATTCAACAGGTTTTGCTCAACTTAATCCTAAATGCCACGGAAGCCATGAGTGCGGGTGGTGAGATTAAGATAACCACCGAACGGACCTCCCCCGACGCCTACGGCCAAAGCTTTGCCCGCTGTACCATCCGCGATACCGGTTGCGGCATTCCTGCGGATATGCAGGGCGCTATTTTTGAATCCTTTTTGAGTCACCGCGCTGGGGGCACGGGCCTTGGCCTATCCATCAGCAAACGCATCCTGAAATCCCACCGCGGTGATATTCAGCTGGTCAGCTCAGATGCCAGCGGCACCGTCTTTAGCTTCACGCTCCCCGTGGAAGCCTAGCACTGCGCAGCCTCCCACGCCGCACGACGCTCGTCTGAAAACCCGGGAATGCGCCCTTCATCAAAGTCCATCATATCGCAGACCGAAACAATGGTTCCGATCTTTTCGGGACAGCCCATATTGGTCAGGGACTCGGCCAAAAACTCCCGCCCCGCCTCGGTCATACCCTTATGGACGACTTCACGATTCCAGTCAGCGGCGCGCACGTCTCGGGGAAAAATCTCGATTAACCGCACATTCAGGTCAGCGGTATCGCGACTCTCCCGCACGGCCTCCACAACTTGCTGAGGATCAATCCCAAGATGCATGCAAAGAAAGCGGTCAAAGCCACGGCAAAAATTCTTCTGGTAGGATTTGGGAAGGTCTCCAGCCAAATGCTTCCTGATTTTTGCAATAAAGCGCGGCAGATGGAGTAAGCCACAGGGATGCGCCTCATAGGGAGAGGGCAGATCAAAACAAATTTCGCCGGTCGGGCCAAGTGCTTGAGTGTCTGTCATAGGTTGAAAAACAAACCCCACCGGCGAAAAAGGTCAACCATCACGGTGCCACTGCTCGAACCGGCGCTTTGCGTTTCAGGAAAGACCATTCCAAAATCCGCCGATAGGTCGTCCAGTAGCTGTAAACCAGGGTCGCTACCACTGCGCCCAGGGTATCGGCAATCCAGTCTGCCACCTCGGGGAAGCGCCCCGGGGTAAACGATTGACGAAATTCATCCAAGCCCCCGATACAGGAAACCACCAAGACGGTGAGCAGAATCCGTCCAGGCGTTCGCAGCGGAAGCGCAGGTGAAAGGGAGCGGAGCAAGGCCGTGGCAACCAGGCCAAAGACAAAGAAATGCGCTGGCTTATCTATCCGAAACCCAGGGTCTGGCGCCGCAAGGTTTGCGGTTCCCGAGGCCGTAAAGATCACCCCAATCAGGGCTAAAAAAAAGAAAAAGCGTTTCCAGATGAACATTGCCCAAAGGAGAGCGCACCCGGGCGGGCGTGGCGAGATTGAAGCGAAATTGTTACAAGCGACGGTTTGACTCAGCGCACGCATTGATCGTCTTTATTCAGGTCGTCCCCAGCTATGCGTCGCTTCACAACAGTATTTGGTTTCAGTATTTTTTTATGCTTTGCGGCCACCATGCCCCCCACCCACGCCGAGACGTCCCAAAGCGCGGAGGCGACATCGCAAAACCAAAAGGCCGCGCACTGGGTCATCGAGGATACGCACAGCTATGTCGGCTTTGCCCGCGTCAACTTGAGTATCGGTGAACTTTTTATCGAAGAGGATAAACTGGTGGGAACTTACCAGATCAGGATTCCCTTTAACCGATCAAAAAATGACCAGGGACGCATCGAACTCAAATTACGGGAAGATACCTCCCCCGAACTACTCAACGCCCATGGAGGGCGCCTCACGGGAAAAGCCATCAGCGACGATGCCGATCGCCCACTGAACACCATTGAATGCAACATAAACACGGAAGAGAAAACAATCTTCTTAACGATAACGACGCCGGATCGCTCAATTGATTTTGAGTCCACTTACGCATTTTTCGAGGCGTCTTCCGCTTCGGCTGAGGAGGTGAGGCCCGCCAAGGCAAGAACGTCCATGTAGTGGGCTTTCCACGGTTTTTTTGCTCCCAACTGGCCGACCGTTTCTTCAAATAACTGACGCTTATCTGCCTTCAGATGCTGAATGCGCTCCTCTACGGTGCCTTCGGTAATAAGGCGGTAGATGAACACTTTACGCTGCTGACCCAAGCGATGCACCCGATCGACTGCTTGCCGCTCAACCGCCGGATTCCACCAAGGGTCCAGCACGAAAACATAATCGGCAGCGTGCAAGGTGATCCCCGTGCCTCCCGCCCGCAGACTCACCAAAATGATGGCCGAACCCTCACCCGTTTGAAATTGATCAACCGGTTTTCCCCGGTTTTTGGTGCCTCCGTTGAGTTCATAGACCGGTACCCCCGGAAAATCCGTTTTCAGCTGTGTCTTCAAGCGGTTTAAGAGACCGACAAACTGGCTGAAAATCACTATTTTCCGACCTTCCACAGCTTCGAGCGCCTCCCTCAAGCGGACCAACAAACTCTGGATTTTTCCGCTCTGCGATAAATCAACGTGCTGACCGGGAATCAGCCCAGGGTCGCAACACGCTTGGCGCAAACGAGTGAGCAGGGTAAAGACGTGCGTCGCCTTCGAAGCTGCAGCGTCCTCCTCACCGGCTTCAAGCACAGAACGCCCTTCCGCCAAAATACTGTCGTAGACCTGGCGCTGACGCGCTGAGATGGGACAGATGAGATCGATCTCCACTTTTTCCGGAAGTTCTTGGAGCACCTCTGCTTTCTTCCGCCGCAAAACAAACGGAGCCAACTGACGCCGCAACGTTTCGTGAAAATGCTTACGCTTGCGGAGATCTGGGCTCTCGGCGGCGGCTTCAAAACGAGCACGCGGCCCGAGCAGTCCCGGCATGAGAAAACGAAAGAGCGTCCAGATGTCCAGCGTCCGGTTCTCCAGTGGCGTGCCACTCAGGGCAAGGCGACACTCTGCCCGAATCGCACAGCACGCCTGAGTCACCTTGGCGTCGGGGTTTTTAATTTGTTGGGCTTCGTCCAGGACGGCGTGGCTAAACTCAATTTCTTCAAGCAAGTGGCGATGCCGCCTCAGTTGAGTGTAGCTTGCCACCCACACCTCTATCGCTGCGTCCTCCGCCGATACAAAATCATGCCCCCTCCGCAACACCGAGATGCGTAACTTGGGAAACCAGCGCGCGGCCTCGCTCAACCAAACCGGAACCACACTGGCGGGGCACACGATCAAGGCCGGACCACGCGCCTGCGCACGATCCTCTAAAAGCGATAGCACCTGCAGGGTTTTTCCCAGCCCCATCTCGTCGGCCAGCAAACCATGGCAACCACGCTCCACCAGATTAACCAACCATGCCACGCCCTGGCGCTGGTAGGGCCGCAGCTCTTTCGGAAGCACCCGCCCCGCTAACAAGGCCCCCCGGTTTTGTAGCCCTTCACGCCAGGCCGCCATTTCTTTTTCGACGTCAAACTCAACTCCCTGCTGTCCAAACAGGGAGTACATCATGTAGCGGGGCCACTCCCGCAAATCATCCGTGCATTTACCTCCAAGCAGCTTCCAATCCCTGAGAGACGCCGCCTGCTCCTCACGGATCTGGGCGAGCCCAAGCCCCGGCACCACGTGTACCCCACGCCCGCGCCGCAAGATGCTTTCGGCCTCCAGCGGTTGCAGCCAATGGTCGCCCAGTCGCAAACGCCAATCCACCCGCATTTGCCCCTTGCCTGCCACCTCCACGCGCCCGATCACCTTGAGGTCACGGGGTCCCCGCGCCAGCACCCGCGCAGATTCAGCAATTTCGACTTGACCAAACTGCATCTGCCAACGCGCGAGCGCATGGGAGAAAAAGGGGCCAATCCGCGAAGGATCGTTGAGATGGAAGGCCCCCCCCTTCCGGTCGTACATAAAGCCCGCATCACGGGCTTTGCCAGTCAGGCGTACCAGCTTTTCGCGCTCGGCTCCGCTTTGCCAGATCGCGCCCGACCCCAGGGCAGCATCCCGCGAGCCATCCCCACTCAGCCAAAACGCCTGCAAACGCAAGCCCCGCTCAACACCATCAACCACAAGGAGCAGGGAGCGCACGGCAGCGGTTTCTCCATCGCTGGGTGCATCTGCCTCACTGGCTTCCGGTCCCCCTGCTGTTTCGAGCGCGTTTTCAATTGCCGCATTGAGTGGCGGCGCCACGGGGGCCATCTCATCGGCAACCAATTCCTCAATTTCATAGAGACCAGCAACCGCCACCGCAAGCGCCTGAGCCTCGTTGTCTGTGGATCCACGCACCTTCGGACGTGCCCCCTTAAACTCTATCACCGCGTAAGCGGTATCGCGCCGACCAAACTGGCAAGTGATGATCGCGTCCGTCGTACTCAACTCAAGACTCACCACCAACCCGTCTTTGTAATAGTTGCGTCCGGTTTCCAACGCCACGCTATCGAAGCCACCTTCCCAAGGCTCTAGTAAATGCCCAAACCACGCCTCCAAGGCACTCGTATTGTAAGCCTTTTTAGAAATTTTGCTGGTGTGAGACATGTGTGGGGATACCGATCACCGTAGACGCGCTAAACT
>PWZW01000004.1 GCA_003567255.1 Puniceicoccaceae bacterium
GAGCATTATCCCAGCCGGATTTGCGATCCTGACCGCAGTGGCGACTTGGTTCTATCCAATCGATCACAAAAAGGAAAAAGAGCTTGAGGCGGCCATGGCCAAGATGGCGAAAGATGCCGCAGATGAGGGCTGAAAAGGCGGCGGGCATCCGTCTGGAAAAAAGCCCAACGGTACTTATGAAAGCAAAATTGTTAAAATGGATGGCCTTGACTGGCTTTGCGGGCATCGGCGTCTGTCAGGGGAGCGATCGACCCAATATTGTGTTCATCTTTAGTGATGATCATGCGGATCAGGCGATTAGCGCTTATGGCCACCCAATATCGAAAAAAGCGCCAACTCCAAATATTGATCGGATTGCCGAAGGGGGGATGCGTTTTGAGCGCTGTATGGTGACGAGCTCTATCTGCGGCCCCAGTCGCGCGGCGGTCCTCACTGGCAAATATCCTCATAAGAACGGATTTTATTTCAACGAGGCGAATGACTTCGATGGGTCTCAAGTGACCTTCCCCAAACTCTTGCAAGCTGGCGGATATCAAACCTCGATCATCGGGAAGTGGCACCTGGGGTCTGAACCTACCGGCTTTGATCACTGGGAGATTTTGCCGGGCCAAGGCGTTTACTATCAACCGGATTTCTGGACCCCGGATGGCATTCATATCGAAAACGGATACGTGACAGATGTTATCACCGACAAGGCAATCCAGTGGCTGAGCGAACAGCGGGATACGAGCAAACCCTTCTTCTTGATGGTTCCGCACAAAGCTCCCCACCGGGAGTGGTCGCCTCCGGTCAAATATCTGGAGCTCTTTGAAGGGGTGACCTTTCCCGAACCCGCGACGCTTTTGGATGATTACCGAGGGCGGACGACTGCCGCGCATGATCAGGATATGAGCCTGGCGATCACCTTTGAGAAGGACCGGGACCTGAAAGTGGATGTGCGTCGACCTGGTTCCGTGTTTTACGAACGGGTTTATTCAAAATTGTCTCCCGAGCAGCGCGTTGCTTGGGATCGTAACCTCGATCGAAGGGAAGCGGAATACAATGACCCGGACCTGAAGGGAGTTGCGCTGACGCGCTGGAAGTATCAGAGCTACCTGCGAGACTACCTGGCTTGCGTGAGGTCGATGGATGATAACATCGGGCGTTTGTTGGACCATTTGGCGGAGAGTGGCCTGGCCGAAAACACGATCGTGATCTACGCATCTGATCAAGGGTTTTACCTCGGTGAGCACGGTTGGTTTGACAAGCGCTTCATGTACGATGAGTCCTACCGAACGCCCTTGCTCATCAAGTGGCCTGACGTGGTTGAGCCCGGCTCGGTTAATGCCGACCTCGTCTCTAATCTCGATTTCGCTCAGACAATTCTGGAGATGGCACAAGTTGCCGAAGATGATTCGATGCAGGGTGCGAGTATGGTTCCGATTTTGAAGGGCAAGACGCCTGAAGACTGGCGTAAGTATCATTACTACACCTACTATGAGTATCCCGGTTGGCACATGGTGCAAAGGCACGAAGGCGTCTATGATGGCCGCTACAAGTTGATCCATTTTTACGACCTTGATGAGTGGGAGCTCATCGATATGAAAACGGACCCTCACGAGCTGACCAATCAATTTCATTCCCCCGAGTACGCTGAAATCAAAGCGCGGATGAAGGATGCCTTGGTTAAGGTGAAGGAGCGCTATGATGTCCCTGAAGGCATTCCCAGCCCAAGGGTAGGGATCGATCCGATGCGTTACTATTCGACGGAGCGGAAGCTTATCGAGGAGCAAAGAGCACAGTCGGCACGATGAGTGACCAACAAAATAGTCGTTCCGATACGGAAAAATCCACGGAACCGGCACCTTTGCGCCACCCGACGGCACAGGCCCTCCAAGCTGTTCGCGACGAGGTGGCCAAAGTCGTTGTCGGCCAGGATGCCTTGGTGGAGCGCTTGTTGTTGGCGCTGCTTTGCAATGGACATGTCCTGCTCGAAGGTGTCCCCGGGGTGGCTAAGACCTTAACCGTAAATAGCCTCGCCAAGGCAATCGACGCCACGTTTAGCCGAATTCAATTCACTGCGGATTTGCTGCCGGGCGATTTGACAGGCACTTTGGTGTATGATCCACGCGACCACAGCTTTTACCCTGAGAAGGGGCCGGTTTTTGCTAATCTGCTGCTGGCTGACGAAATAAACAGGGCACCCGCCAAGGTACAAAGCGCCCTGCTTGAAGCCATGCAGGAGAAGCAGGTGACCTTGGGCAAGGAGACCTTCCCGTTGCCCAAGCCATTTTTTGTTTTAGCTACGCAAAACCCGATTGAACAAGAGGGCACCTATGTCTTGCCGGAGGCGCAGGTGGATCGGTTTATGTTCAAACTCAAGGTCGGCTACCCTTCGATGGAAGCCGAGCACGAGGTTATGCGACGTATGGCTTGGGCCGTACCGCAAATAGATATCGAAGCGGTTTTAAGCATTGAGGGCATCCTCGCTGCGCGGGTTGAAATGGAGAAGACGTACATCGACGAAAAGGTGGAAAAATATATTCTTCGTCTCGTCGATGCCACGCGCCATCCCGGGCGCTATGGCCTCGATATAGAGCGTTACCTGCGCTATGGGGCTTCGCCGAGAGCATCCATTTATTTGTCCTTGGCAGCCCGTGGAAATGCTTTTCTTCACGGACGGGACTTTGCGACGCCTCAGGACGTCAAGGACGTCGCTTACGACACCCTGCGCCACCGAATGGCGATATCCTACCGCGCCGAAGCTGAAGCTATCTCCGCGGACGATCTGCTCACCAGGATATTCAAGGCGCTGCCTGTCGTTGACTAAGACGTCCTACCTGTAGCGTCTATCGTTGCATAGCGCCCTGTTTCTTATGTTGGATGAAATCGATAATCGGCTTAGGTTGCTCGAATTAAAATGTCGGCGGCCCGTGGAGCAATTATTGGCGGGAGCCTATCGCTCGGTGTTTCGTGGGCGCGGCGTCGAATTTGAGGATGTGCGTCCCTATTACCCGGGAGACGATGTCCGCACCATGGACTGGAAGGTCACTGCGCGTACGGGAGAGCCTCATGTCAAACGCGGGATCGAAGAGCGCGAGCAATGCATCTACCTGCTGGTTGACCTTTCTGCTTCAATGCTGCACGGCAAGCAGAGTGCGAAGCGGCAAACCCTGGCGGAGCTCGGCACCTTGCTCATTCTTGCGGCCCTGAAAAATCAGGACCGTGTCGCTTTGATTCTTTTTACCGATGAGCTTGAGCTGGTGGTGCCGCCGGGCAGAGGACGTAGTCATGCATTAAGGTTGATGGATGCACTTGTCCGCCACGAGCCACGGGGACGAGGTACGGATTTGCTTAAAGTGCTCGACACCTTTGAGCAAATGGAACGAAGCCATGCGGTCGTTTTTATCCTATCCGATTTTCTTTTTGACCTTGATGGCTCAAGACTGCGGACCCTTGCTTACAAGCATGACCTTAATGCTATCCGGATTCACGATACACAATCCGTGAGTTCCCTTCCGGCAGGGCTTTTGCGGATGCAGGATGCAGAAACGGGGCGCCAGCAAGTGGTTGATCTCAAAGGAAAAACCGAGGTCGAGGATGTCGCCCTGGAGGTGCGTTTTAAGGAAGAGATGTTCGAAGCTGGTGCAAATTTTCTTAGTATGGAGGCAGGGAGTCATTGCCTGGAAGCCCTGGTTGGCTTTCTTCAGAAACGTCAACGCGGAGCAAGCGGATGAGGCAGGTTGGTCATGGGTAAGTTTGCGCTCGTTTTGATGGTCTTCTGGCCGCTCTATTTGGTGGGCGATGTGGTTGGCTCACTCTCGACTGAGCAATGTCAGCCCGGGGATTTGGTGGAGCTGCGGGTTCAATCCAGTTTCGAAAATTACACCTCGCTCGTCTTCAGCCTCCCAGACCGTGAGGATTGGGTGCTTTTGGCTCATGAAGTCGGCCCCGTCCGTTACTCGGAAGGGCTCTATAAACAAGAGGCCATCATTCTATTCCAGCCATTGCAGGCGGGTGGATTTGATTTCAAGGATATTGAGGTCACGGGGCGGAGCGCCAAGGGGACAAGTGTTCTTGCATTGGCTCTCCCAATCCTTGACGTTCAACCTTACACGGCTGGGGAAGACAGTGATGAACCCATGAGGTTACCCGAGCCTGGGCACGAAAAAGCTTCGCCGGTAGCGTCTCACTTATCCTGGATGATTACCGCTTTTGCCTTTTTCATGGTTGGGCTGATAGCTCGGGGCTTATGGATTCACAGACGGAAGGAGTCGCGGCCATGAATTTTGCGTATCCGTGGGCCCTTCTTTTGATGCTTACCTTGTGGTGGCTTTTGCGTCGCCATCGTCGTCGAAGTTCGATCACTGTAGCGGCATTCGAGGAGTTGCCCGGTGGGCGTGCGGGGCGCGCCCGTTTTCTTTGGATTCCGCCCTTTCTGCTTCGTGCTGCGATGGTTTTGCTCATCCTGGCGATGGCTAGACCCCAAGCCGGTGAGACCTATGAGGTGGAAGTCCGGGAGGGTATCGCTATACAGCTGCTGGTCGATATATCGAGCAGTATGAGTATGCATATCGATGGTCCGGAAGGGGGTACGCTTTCCCGCATGGAGTTGACCAGAGAAACGATTGAACGCTTCATCGTTGGCGATGGGGAAACGCTCCTTGGGCGTCCCAATGATTTGATCGGCTTAATCACCTTTGCCCGCTACGCCGACACCCGAAGTCCATTGACCTTCGGGCACGATGCGCTCGTTCAAATTGTCCGCAGCCTTCGTATCCAGGAGCGCCCGAATGAAGACGGGACTGCGATTGGTGACGCGATCGCCCTGGCCGCGGCACGCCTTAAAAAATTCGAGGAAATGGAGCAGCGTGAGGTTGATTTCGATACCGGGGCAATTACGAGCAAGGTCATTATCTTGCTGACGGACGGCGAAAACAATTCCGGTGCCCACCTTCCGCTGGAGGCGGCCGGGCTTGCCAAAGCCTGGGGCTGTCGAATCTACGCTATCAGCGTGGGCGATACGGTGGATGCTCTGGGGGTTGGGGACGGCAGAGGATCCGGTGGCCAAGAATCCGCTGGCCTCTCTCAGTCTGATCGTATCCTCGAAACCATCGCCCGCGAAACGGGGGGTATTTTTCGCCGGGTGCACGATCATGCATCCCTGGAAGCGGTTTATTCAGAGATCGACCGCCTCGAGAGAACCGAGATGGGGACACACGGGCTAAGCCGTGTGGCAGACTTTTTTTGGCTGCCACTGCTTGTCGGCAGTTTTTGCTTGGCCCTCGCTTTAATCCTGGAGGCAACTTGCTTGCGTGTGACCCCATGAGTGATTTCGTCTTTCAATGGCCGTCCATCCTGTTGCTGGGTATCCTTGTCCCACTGATCGGCCTTCTTTTGGCTCGCGCCCGCCGCGCCCGCAGGCGCCTTGCCGAGGCTGTGGGTGAAACCACCCGCACGGCCCGTGTGCTGCGTGATCACCTTCGCTTGATCGCCTTGCTCCTCATGATATTCGCCTTGGCCCGCCCCGGTTACGCTCCGGAGCGGGAAGGGTCGACGCGGAGTGCCCGCGACGTGGTTTTTGCGATTGATGTCTCCCGAAGCATGCTGGCGGAAGACGTCGTCCCCTCGCGACTCGAAGTGGCCAAGCAGGGAGTTCGCGATGCACTTGAGGTGCTAGGCGATCACCGGGTGGCGCTGGTGGCTTATGCCGGGAGTGCCTCGATTATCTGTCCCTTGACCTACGACCACGATTTTGTGCGTTACATGCTCGATCAGCTGCATCCCCGATCGGTTGAATTTGGGGGCACTACCTTACAGTCGGCGGTCGAGTTGGCGGTTGATCAGGTTTTCATGGAAGATCGCAAGGGTGGGCACGATTTCGTTGTGCTCACTGACGGGGGCGACCATGGGTCGAACATGGATCGAGCCAAAGAGTCCTTGGAGGGAATGGAGGTAGATACCCTGTTTGTCGGGCTTGGCGATTCGAAGGACGCGGTGCCCATTCCGATGGAGGCGCAGAATGGGGAAGCCGTTTTTCTAGAGGTGGACGGGGAGGTCGTCTACACGCGATTGAAGGACGCTGAACTTGCCGATTTTGCGGCCAGTTCGGCGCGCATAGATTATTTCAAGGCAGGAACGCGCCCGTTTCACCTGGGTCAAGTTTACCAGGACTATGCGGCGGATAAATCCGCGCCCGTGATGGAGCTTGATTCCCACGTGATGGTTTATCGGGAGGCGGCCTTTTTCTTCATGATTCCGGCCTTTTTATTACTTCTTTTTTCAGAACGCTGGGGAGTCCGGGGCTTACGGATCGTCTTGATTGCTGGGCTGAGCTTTTTCGCCCTTCCGGAAGCTGTCGCGGCGGCAGAGGGCTCGTTTAGTGAGCAATTTGACGCGGCAGTGCGGATGTTGGAAGCAGGCGAGGCTTCAGACGCGGCCCAGTCGTTCAGCGCACTTTACGCAGCCGCCTCACGTGACGGAACCAATGCAGAGGTACTGGCTGCTGTACAGTTTA
>PWZW01000111.1 GCA_003567255.1 Puniceicoccaceae bacterium
GATGCACCGTAGCATCATTGCTACATAAACTGCACTGTATGTTCTTAGCCATAATGTAAAGATACAGAAAAGGGTGCAGACTGCAAAGCGGAATGAGCAAAGAAAAACAGGGGACTTTGAGCTTAGCAAGACACGCGCCGATATTTTGGTAACGGCGCATTTATGCGGTAGATTTGGCCTATCTTAAGACTGCGAGACGCGGTATCCGGGAAATTACAAGCAAGTAAACGCCCTGTGAGCAAGTGCTCCTGACCCGGCAGATCAGCCACTGGCTAAGGGTTTCGCATTTGACGCAAGACCTCGCTCAGCGTCTGTTGAAAGTACTGTGGCGCCAGCGCAAGCGCACGCGGAAGGGCTTCACCGGAGGGTGTGATCGCACGAAGAATAACCTGCGGGTAACGGCTTTTTAACTCGCTTGCAGCAGCAGCCTCGATCGCCCCGCAGAGCACGATCACTCGCTTCTTGGCGGCAACCGCAGCTTCAATCACGGCAAACGGCCCTTTTCCTGCCAACGAGCTACGGTCAAAGCGCCCCTCTCCGGTGAGTACGCAATCCACCTCACCGATTTTCGGAGCGAGGCCGATCCAATCTTGGACGAGGGCAAATCCGGGGATAATTTGCGCCCCAAGCGCGACGCTGAGCCCATAGGCAATACCTCCGGCAGCGCCCGCACCGGGCACCCGCCGACTTTCAGGCCCCCGCTGAACCGCTGCTTCAAGTAGGCCAGCCATCCGGGCGCAGGCGGCTTCCAAGGCAGAAAAATCGGTGGTTTTCAGTCCTTTTTGAGGCCCAAAAACCGCGCTGGCTCCGCGCTCTCCAAGGAGGGGATTATCCACATCACAGGCCAACCGCAGCGGTGGGAGCTTGGGCAGCGGTGAAGGCACTTTCAATTGGGAAACCCTGGCCCATTCCACTGGACACGGACGCCCCACAGGCTTGCCCTCTGCATCTTCCAGAGCAAATCCCAATCTACTGAGCGCCCCCAACCCGAGATCGTTGGTTGCGCTGCCCCCCAGTCCGATCAAAATCGCAGATGCCCCGCGTTCTCCAGCGATCCGGATCAGCTCGCCGACTCCGCAAGTCGCCGTTTGCCAGGGGTTCCGAAAATCGTCTGCCACCAGTTCTAAGCCAGCCGCTGAGGCCAGTTCGATAACCGCAACATGATCCGTCTTGGTCGCGGAACAATCCAAGGCCAAGCGACCGACCACCGAAGCTGGTAATCTCTCGATGGGCACCCACCCGATAGGGGCGGATACTTGCGCTCCGAGAGGTCCGGAAACTTCATGGAAACTCAGCGTACCCCCGGCGACCCCGGTGAGGATCCGGCAGAAACCCTCCCCTCCATCGGTCAAAGGGGCACACTGCACCGCGCATTCGCCACCAAGCTCTGCCGCGATAGTTGACATAGCCAAGTCGCCAAGTTCAGTTGCACTGAGCGCATCCTTAAACTTATCAAACGCGGCGAGAAATTTCATACATCGAAGGGGGTTTGGCTCATCTACCGGCGAATGCAAAAACGGCGATACCCTAACCGTGAATCGGAGGATGCTCGGGCGAGGCGTCCACCATGGGCGACGCCCAAGCCAACCAGATCGCAGCCGTCCAAGTGAAATCCCCTCCACCGGCACCGGTGCCATCCAAGGGATCAAAGTACTCGTAAAAACCTGACTTTTGGATCATCTTACAGGTTATCTGTCGGATCCTTTCAGCCTCTTCAAAAAGACCGGCATCCAAAAGCCCACGGGTGACTAAATAGTTAATAATCGCCCAAGTCGGCCCCCGCCAATACCGGCGCGGTTCGAAATGCGGATGCTCAGGGTCAAAACTCGGTATCCCGTAGGACACCTTATCAAGAAACCGATGCAGGTGCCCGAGCAGCTGGACATCTCGCTGCGGATGCAGCAGACCGCCATAAAAAGAAAGGAAGGCGACGCTCGAGATCCCCTGGGCGAAGTCCCCCGTCCGTAGATTACGAGCCGCAAACGCGCCCAGCTCATCCGACCAAAGGTAGTCGGCGGTGTCATAGGCCGTCTTCAACCAACCCTCAATCTCGTACAAGCTATCTCGGTGGCCAAGGTATTGGGCAAGGGCCTTCAAATCCCGATCGGCCCGCATGAGAATAAAGGTAATCCCCGGGTCGGCCACGGCAAAGGGCCCTTCGCGGGTGATCTGGGTATGATCCCATCCGGTCGACCGCCCGTATTCGACCAGCTTCATGTACCGGTCATAATCATCTTTCGTAGGCCGCATAGCCGCATCGACATGGCCGAGATCCCGGCGCGTGTACGGCGTCACGCCGGTGGGGTCAACCGCCGCAAGGGCGGCGTCCCAATCCGGCGAATTATCCCGCCCGGACTCCCAAGGATGGGTCACCGCAATAGCCGTGCCCCCACTGATCACGCGCATGGTATGAAACCACCGATGCCATTTAATAAGCTTGGGAAACAATTCGCGTAAACGCTCCCGCCCGAAGCTCCGGTCTTTTTCAAAAAGATCGCGAACGATGGTGGCGGCGACCGGCGGCTGGGAAAGGCCAGACGTGGGAGGGTTATGCCCGGATTCCCAAATGCGCGGCCCCGGAAAATAGCCCGGCATGTCACGCCGAAAGACGATGTGCGCGGCCATACCATTGCCCCACTGGCCCTCAAACAAAGACTCTACCTCGGTCCAGGCTCGATCGAGATCGATCTCAGAAAACCCGAGCGCAACGAACATGGAATCCCAATTCCATTGGTAGGGGTAGAGGCCCTTGGAAGGCAAGGTGTAGCCCCCCCAATCGTTTTCGCGGAGGATGGAAATCGCCCGTTTGTCGAGGTCAAAGCTGGGGCGTGCGGATTGAGCGATTACTTTCTCCATTCGGACCCAAGGTAGCAAACGGCGGGCCAATACGTCGACAAAACATCTGCCCGCACAGTTTGTCGGCACTCAGGCTTGAGCTTACCAGCACACCCGCCGACCAAAGGGAGGACACGCCGGACACGCAGGCATGTACGAAAACTTCGATTTCCATGTATTGGCACACATCCTGCCTAACCAAACCCGTTCACAGAAGCCAAAACCCTTAACAAAACATAAACCAGATTTAGATATGCGCATTGAAATACCGAGAGAATTCGAACGAATCGGAGCGATACAAATTTTTGGCCTGCAAAAGGTTTACGAACTGGACGGTGGCATTGGTGAGCACGAACGCTCCTCAGTAATCGAGTGTATTCCGCAAGACGTTTTGCACGAGCAGATGAAGAATATGGCGATTGTTGTTCCGGTGAAGGAGGAACGGCTCAAACTCATCGAAGGCGTCCTCGTCGGCATTCCCAGCTCTTGCGATGTCATCATCGTCTCAAACAGTTCACGGACCCCAGTAGACCGCTTCCAACTTGAGGTCGCCACGGTTGAAAACATCGCCAAGTTCACCGGAAAAAAGATAACCATTGTCCACCAGAAGGACCCCGGGCTGGCGCGCACTTTTGCGGAAGCGGGCTATACGGATATCATCGACGAACAAGGGCTGATCCGTTCAGGCAAGGCGGAAGGGATGATCCTTGGCACACTGCTGGCGCGCTGGTTAGGCAAACAAACCGTGGGCTTTGTGGACAGCGACAATTACTTCCCCGGAGCAGTGCACGAGTATGTTTCAGAATACGCCGCGGGCTTTGCCATGAATGGAATCAAAAATACCTTCGTCCGTATTTCCTGGCACTCAAAACCCAAAATTACCGAAAACAGCCTCTTCTTCGCCAAGTGGGGCCGGAGCTCGGTAAACTCAAACAAAATTTTGAATCATTTGATGACGCACTTTTGCGGATTTGAGACAGAAATTGTCAAGACGGGTAACGCCGGTGAGCACGCGCTCAGCGTAGACCTCGCCTTGCAGCTGGAGTATGCCGCGGGGTATGCGGTGGAGACGCATCACTTCATCAATCTCATCGAAACCTTTGGCGGGGTCCTGGAGGGTGGAGATCCCAAGGTCTTCCGCGACCACGTTGCCATTTGCCAGATCGAGTCCCGCAACCCCCACCTCCATGAGTCGAAGGGCGATGAGCACGTTGAGGACATGATTGATGCATCCCTCTCGGTGATCTATCATTCTCCATTATGCCCACAAAGTTTGAAAGACATTATCATGGAGAATGTGCGACAGCGTCGCGGAGCAGATGCCCCCGAAGAGATCGCCCCGGTGCGGGTTTATCCCTCGCTGTCGAAGCTGGATTTGGATATTTTCCTGAAGGGATGTGATGAGGTGATGCAGCACGGCGAGAGCAATCAATACATCCGCAAAAATGCGGAAGCAGTTCTGCCGGGCTAAGCCATGGCACGCCTCGCTTTATTTACCGATCTGGATGGGACGCTGATTGATTTCCGGACCTATGGTTTCGAGCGCACGGCAGAGCGCGCGCGGAACTTTGTCGCGGAAGGGCACGTCCTCGTGTTTTGTTCTTCAAAAACTGCGGTTGAGCAACGCGCCCTAATGGTCGACATGGGCCTTTCCGTTCCGGCGATTGTGGAAAATGGTGGCGGCATATATTTACCACCCGACAGTTCGCTCTTTGCCGAAAACTCTCAAGCGAACACGCATGAGGACGGAAGTCGGCTGATTCCGCTCGGACCCGACGTCCAGCGTATCCGAAGTTTTTTAAACAACCTGGAAGGTGAAATGGCGATCCACCTGGGCATGTATCAGGACCTCACCGACCAAGCGCTGGTTGCGCTGACCGGGCTTTCGGTGGATGCCGCTGGCCGGGCAAGGCAACGCGCGTTCAGCGAAACCCTGACGGCCGACTTACCCGAGGAAACCTGGGATCAACTCCGTGGGCAGCTTCAAAAAGTAGGCTTGCAATGCCTCTGCGGCGGACGCTTTCACACCGTGACCGGAGCGCTTTCCAGTAAAGGCACTGCCTTAAAAAAAGTCTTTCGTGAGCTCGCGGATAAGGCCGGAGGCTCTTGGCGCTCTGCGGCCGTTGGCGACAGTGCAAACGATGCCTCCATGCTGGCAGTGGCGGATCTGCCCTACCTTGTTCAAAAGCACGATGGCCAATGGGCAGACATCGACCAGTCCACCCTGGAGCGCATTCCTGAAATCGGTCCTGAAGGATGGTTGCTTGCTGCGGATGAAGCGGTCGCCCGCACCCGCGAATCCACCTCGCTCCACACCTGAGCGGATCTCCAAAATCAGCGGGAGGAGGCTTGCCTTGCGCGGTACAAGTTCTAGAAGAAAGGCATGGACCAGATGCCCGAAACCACCACTCAAAATGCTTCCAAGCAGGCATTGCTTCGGTTTTGGATTGCTCCGGGGAAGACGGTACAATCTTTGATTCAGGCAGAAAAAGGCGGCCGACTTGCGTGCCTCTTCGCGGTCATGCTTGGCATCGCGATGGCTACCCCGCTGATGTACAAAGAGGGAGATGAAGGACCTGTCACCATCGACTACGCTCTCCTACCCACCGTCGGCATTGCCGGGTTCGTGGGAGGGCTCGTCGGCCTCTTTCTCTTTACCTGGTTATATCGTAACTTCAGCCGAATGCTCAAGGGGCAAGGCACTTTGGAAGGAGTGCGGGTCGGCCTGGGTTGGGGGCTGCTTCCACTCGCCGCCATCAGTACCATCCTCACCCTCACGTACCTCTGGATCGCCCCGCATGCGTTTGAGTATGTGGATGGAGAAATCCTTACCCGGACCGGCTATGATCACATCTTAGGCCCACTTTCGATTCTCTCAATTATCGGCTTTATCTACAGCTACACTTGCTTACTGCTCTCGCTGGCGGCGGCCGTGAAGCTAAAAATACTGAAAGCCTTCTTTGCTTTTCTGATCACGGTTGCGGTGAGCTTTTTCCCTATTACCCTCCTCCTCCAGTTGATAACCGGTCGCGTCTGAACCGCGCAGCCTCCCCGACTCAATCGCCCTCCATGCTACAATTTTTGAAAATTGAAAATCTCGCACTGCTTGATAAAGTGAGCTTGGAGTTTGCCGAAGGGTTCACTGCGGTCACCGGAGAGACTGGAGCCGGAAAAAGCGTGCTGCTCGGAGCATTGGGACTGCTCTCGGGTGCGCGAACCGACAAGACGTTGATAAGCAAAGGTGCCGAGCAACTTACGGTCGAAGGCGTCCTCTGGTTTGCTCAAGACAAAGCAACTCCGGTAAACCAGGCGCTTGACGCCCTGGGCCTCCCCCTCTGCGAAGAGGGCACACTCATCATCCGCCGTGTAATCACTCGCAAAGGACCACCGCGTATCCAAATAAATGGAGCCGTGAGCACGCTTGCCCAACTTCAGGCACTGGGTGGAGAATGGATCGATTTTCATGGCCCGGGTGAACCGCAAAAGCTCTTTCAGGAAGGAAAGCAGCTCGAAATGCTCGACTTATTCTGTGGTATAGAAGCGCCCCTGACACGTTACCAAAAGGAGTTTGCCGCATGGCGCGAAATCGTTAACGAAATCGCCGAACTCCGACACGCCGAGCAACTCGACCC
>PWZW01000221.1 GCA_003567255.1 Puniceicoccaceae bacterium
CCGCCCTCAAGTTGATGGCCGATCAGGCGTTCGAGGCTGGCGTAGTCGACTTTGCCATCCAGCATGGGCGTGGCGAGCGCAGTGAAAACTCCGGAGAATTGATTTGTCTTCATATCTTATTTGAGTGCATCCTTAGCGGTGAAACGCATCAGCGGCTAAACCCTAAGAAGGCATCGGATCCTTGTCTGATTCAACAGTAATTTTCCACCTAACCCAACCAATCTGTCATGTCCGTCCTTGAAACTCTGGAAAATCTTTTGACGCTCGCGGTGCAAAACCACGCCAGCGATATCCACATCAAATCAAACAAGCCTGCGTTCCTCCGCTTGAGCGGTCGCCTTGAGCAGGTGGAAATGGATGCCATTCCGCCGGAGCATATTCGCGAGTTTATCGAGCAGACCGTACCGGAGGCCTTTTACGAAAGGTGGCGGGCAGAGGGGCAGGTTGACTACTCCTACCGGGCAGAGGGAATCGGGCGCTTTCGGGTGAACGGTTTTCTGCAACGGGGCTTACCGGGAATCGTCCTACGGCATGTGAATGATCAGCCACCAAACTTCGAGGAACTGAACCTCGTTGGTGAAACCCTTGAGCGCCTGTGTGCCATGAAGGATGGGATCGTGCTGATGTGTGGGGCGACGGGTTCGGGCAAGAGCACGACCCTCGCCGCAATGCTTAACTTCATCAACCGCAACTACGATCGGCATATCGTGACGTTGGAAGACCCCATCGAGTACACTTACTCAGACATTAAATCGATCATCAATCAGCGCGAAATCGGGATCGATTGCCCGGATTTTGCCTCGGGGATGCGTGCGGTGTTGCGGCAGGATCCGGATGTTATCCTGGTGGGAGAAATGCGCGACCGCATCACTTTTGAAACCGCCTTGCAGGCGGCCGAGACCGGGCACTTGGTTTTGGGTACCTTGCACGCCGCAAATTCTCAGCAAGCGGTCCAGCGCCTGTTTGAGTTTTTTCCGGAAGAGCGACGTCACTTGCTCCAAAACCAGGTTGGTGGCTCGCTCCGTGCGGTCATTACCCAAAAGTTGATTCCTGCCCTCGAAGGGGCCGGGCGAGTGCCTGCAGCAGAGAATTTTGTCGTGGATGCCCTCGGCCGAAGGACGATTGAGGAAGGTAAGTTTGATCGTATTCAGGAAATTATTGGCGCTTCCTCCGACAATGGTTCAAAGACCTTTAATCAGGATTTGTTCCGCTTGGTCAAGGCGGGGATGATCAGTAAAGATGACGCCCTCCACTTCTCTCCAAACAGCAAACAGCTGGAAATGAACCTGCGCGGTATTTTCCTCAGCAGTGGCGGAATCGTGCAGTAAGCCCCAAGGAGAGTCATCACCCAAGGTTTGCCGAGACACCCCTCAGCCTGTGAAAAAGGTGATGTAGGCGTAGCCGCAGGCCATAAACAAAAAGAAGGCAAGACCGATCCAGCTGAGGGTTTTGAGGAACCAGCCGGGCTGGTCTTTTTTCGGGACGTTGTCTCCGGTCATCACCCGATAGTTGATAAAAGCGAGGACCGGTGAGGTCAGGAACGAAATCACCGCGGCAAAGGTGAGCAACTGAAGGAGGTTACTGACGAAAAATAAGATGACGAGGGCAGCGCCGACCGCGGAAAATAGGATCCAAAGCAAGCGGATTTGATCAAAACGCTCGACCGTCAAATCTCCGAGAAGTCTACAGCAAGCCGCGAGGGACCGGGGGTAGCCGTCGAGGCAAGTCAGCGTGGTGCTGAACATGGTGATGAAGGCTGCGGTGAGGATAAGCCATTTTGACCAATCGCCAATCGTCGCGGTGTAGAGGCTGACCAACTGGGCGGAGAAGCCAATCCCGCTGGCTGAAAAGGATTCACCGGTACCGAACATGACCAGTTTGCCAAGAGCCAGGAACAAAACCGCCAGGACAACCGCCGAGCCATAGCCGATGTAGAAATCAATGGCGGACTCCTTCACCGTGGCAAAGTGGCCGGTTTGCTTCTCCCGGCTGAACATCCAGAGCGAGGACCAGGCGGAAAGGTCGATGGGCGCGGGCATCCAGCCCAGCAATATAATCAAAAAGCCGAAGGAGGCGAGGGTCCACGGGCTGGGGGCAACAAAGTCGGGGTCCCGCGCAACATCACCACCAAGGGCAAGGGCCACCGCTAAAATCGTGCCTATTGCCAGAATGGAGACAATCCACTTTGCCATGGAATCCAACAACCGATAGTGTCCGAAAACCAGCAACAACCCACAAAAAGCGATAATCAAGATGGAGAGCACCTGGACGCTGGGGACGGTGATCCCGTAGCCCGAGAGAAGGGCACCGCTGAGCATGCCAACCCCGGCTATGTTGATGGTTCCAGTGAGCAGATTGACTAGCAAAAAGGCGTAAACGTAGATCGGGCCCTTACGGTAGTAGCCGGAAAGCAGGCTTTCTCCGGTGGCGGCGGTGTAGCGCTGGCCGTAGAGGAAGAATGGAAACTTGATTAAATTGGCAAAGAGAATGAGGCCGACCAAGCTCCATCCGTAGATCGCTCCCGCCTGGGTGGACCAGACGAGGTGAGAGCCTCCGACCGCTGCACAGGCCACAAGTATGCCCGGACCGAGCGCTTTCCAGAGAGTGTTTATCGGTTTGGTGTGAGCGGTAGTGGTGTCGCTTGCAGACATGTCGGGTGGAAGTGTGAAACGGTTAAAACGCCAGAGGGCAGGTGCTTGCTTACGGTCGCGTTTTCGGTGTGGCCGGAATTTGGTCTTCGGTAAAATGCCCCGTCCTCTCGGTTTTCTGCAATAAAAAAGGTTGCACTGGCGCAGGGATCATCCCATTTTTTACGGTTTTCATTATTCACTTTAGACAAATAAGACCATGCCAAGGGAATCCGTAATTATCGAATGTACAGAAGCGCGCGCTGAGGGAAAGCCCGTTTCCCGCTACATGACGACCAGAAACAAGAAGCTTCAGCCGGAGCGCGTTGAGAAGAAGAAGTTCAACAAGTTTCTGAAGCGTCACACCGTCCATAAAGAGATTAAATCCTAAACGGATTCTTTTTTGCGCTTTGCTAAGCCGCCTTTCTCTCCGTGAGAAGGCGGTTTTTTTATGGTTCTTCTGCAATCCCCGTGGGATCGTTTAAATGATGTGCTCTTCTATTTGACGCAGACCTGTCACCCGACGGCGCAGCCGTCTTTGGACTGCGGCAGCCCTGCTGCCGCTTTCTGCGTAGGCAGCCTGCTGCCAAGCTTTTGTCGCTGTCCAAGTTTCCTTTGGCACGGAAAAATGGTTTAGGCTTACCATCTTTGGCGGACGTGTCGCAGGAGGGACGCAGGCACGGAGCTTAACTGCTGGCCGGGGCGTCGCAGATTGCAGCAGGCCTTCAGCCTGCAACGGTTTAGATAGCCGGGTACCCGGGGTGCCTGCCCTGGGCTATGTTGAGCGACGCCGTTGGCGTCATCAGCGTTTAAGGCCAACGGCCTTTTTCACCCTAGCCCAGCGCAACGCGCTGGGTCGGATCGCAAAAAGAAATTCTTCAGGCTGCAAGCCTGCCTCAACACTTTGGTGGTAAACCCGCTGCCTTAACCGACGCTACACATCACACGATAATTGCGTAAGATTCGTTTTTTTGGGGGGGAGGCATCCCGCTGGTATTCTCTGTAATTGGGTTGAGCGCATTGCAAAACTAGCTTAGTCAAAAGAGATGCCTGAGTTCTCCCA
Organism: Puniceicoccaceae bacterium; assembly: GCA_003567255.1. GTDB lineage: Bacteria > Verrucomicrobiota > Verrucomicrobiia > Opitutales > Coraliomargaritaceae > T3Sed10-183. Next base: position 3,691 of record PWZW01000221.1, read on the forward strand.
GTCCGTCCGCGTCCCTGCCTCTCCACAGGAAGCTTTTGCGTGGCATGAGCGGGAGGGGGCCTTCGCTCGTTTGCAAGCGCCGTGGGATCCGGTTGAGGTCCTCGCACACGAGGGGGGAATCCGGGATGGGGCGCGGGTCCGCTTACGCGTCAAATTATTCGGGCCTTTGCGGATGAAGGTGATTTTCGGCCATCGTGAATACCGCCAGAACGAAGGTTTCGTCGATGAGCAAATCAAGGGACCCTTCCGCGCCTACCGGCACGAGCATCGTTTCAAAGCCCTGGATGGGGGCAAGGCCTGTGAGCTGACTGATCACATTACCTACAAAGCTCCACCGGGCGGAGACGCCTTTGTTGCAGGCAAGTTCGCCAAGATGTTTGCCCACCGGCACCGTATTTTTAAAGCGGACATGGAAGACCTCGCTGAGCGGGGCGCCTGTCAGCCCAAGACGGTTTTGCTTACGGGTGCTTCCGGGTTGGTGGGCGCCGCGCTCACCGCCAGGCTGAAAACCCGCGGGCATACCGTCCGCACCCTCTCGCGCACTCCCCAGCCCGGTGTGCAGGGTGCCTTTGCCTGGGATCCCGCCAAAGGAACGCTGGATGCGTCCGCCCTTGAGGGAGTTGACGCGGTCATACACCTCGCCGGTGCACCGATTGCGCAGCGCTGGTCGCCCGCGGTGAAGCAAACGATCATGGAAAGCCGGACCAAGTCGACCCACTTATTGGTGGATCGTCTCAAGGAAATGAAATCCCACTCGGTTGATTTTATCTGCGCCTCCGGGATCAACTATTATGGATACGACCAAGCTGAAGCGATGACTGAGGAGGCACCCTCTGGAGACGGCTTTTTGGCGGAAGTTTGCCGGGCTTGGGAAGGGGCCACCACCGCACTCGAAAGCGCTGGGAATAGGGTGGTACTCGTCCGGACCGGCGTGGTCTTGAGCCCGGAGGGCGGTATGTTGGCAAAGCTCCTCCCTCCATTTAAACTGGGACTCGGTGGCCCGATTGGGCGGGGTAAGCGTGTCTTGAGCTGGATCTCGATTGAGGATCTGGTTGAGGTTTATCTCCGTGCCTTGGAGGACGCTGCGGTTTCGGGCCCGGTCAATGCAGTTGCCCCGGAAGCAGTGACGAACCAGCAATTCACCAAAGCTTTTGCCGGGGTGCTTCGTCGGCCAGCCCTCTTCCCTGCGCCCCCCGCCGCCCTCAGCTTGGTCTTCGGTGACATGGGGCGGGAAACGGTACTGTCCAATTTGAGGGTCGAACCCGCATTCTTGAAGGACCTCCGGTTTTCTTTTAGGCAAGCTGATTTGCGGACGGCACTTGCGGATTTGCTCAACCCACATTCCGGTAAAGCTGATTAGCAGAAATGAATATGGAGACTGAAAAAACAGATTATTTGGTCATAGGTGCCGGGATTTCCGGACTTACGGTGGCCCGGGAGTTACATGACGCGGGCAAGCAAGTCCTGGTGGTGGAAAAGGGGCGTGGCTTCGGCGGCCGAATGGCCACTCGCCGCCATGGGAAAGCACGCTTTGATCATGGGGCGCAGTATTTCACCGTACGGACTCCGCGTTTTCAAAAACTTGTCGATCGCTGTCTGGAAGCAGGGGTCATTAAAACCTGGTTTCACAAAATGCCGCAAGATACCGCTCCCGCGGGACACCCCCGCTACGTCGGCATAAATGGTATTTCCGACCTTGGAAAGTATCTTGCCGAAGGGCTTGACGTGCGCCGTGGTCAGCGGGTCGAAAATCTCAGTTTCCTGGGTGGGGTTTGGCAACTTGAGACGGACGTGGACACCCGATACGAGGCCAAGCACCTGGTAGTTTCAGCCCCCGCACCGCAGGCCTTAAAACTGCTTGAGACCGCGCAAATCGTCTATGCTGACGATGCCACGCTGGAGGCGTTCGCTTCGATTGCGTATGCCAAGGGCTTGGCCGTGATGTGTGTGCTCGATGGACCCAGTGGATTGCCGGACTTTGGTGGTATGAAGACCGACAACGCGCCCCTCGCGTGGCTTGCGGATAACCAGATGAAAGGCATTTCTCCCGAGGTGCCCGCGGTGACCTTACACAGCACCCCGGAGTTTGCCGCTGAGCACTGGGATTCGCCGGACGAGGTGCGCGGACCCGCGTTAATCGCCGCGGCGAAGCCATTTTTAAAAAGCGGAGTCAGCGAGTATATCTGTCACCGCTGGGGTTGCACGCTTCCCCTCACGAGCTATCCGGCAGATTTTTGGGCCAGTCCACAGGTGCCCCTGGTTTTTGCCGGAGATAGTTTTGGCGGGCAGCGTGTCGAAGGCGCGGTGACGTCTGGGTTTGCCGCGGCGGATTATTTGCTGGGCCGCTAGGCGCGGAGGCTATGCAGGCAGAGGTCATCATTGTCGGGGCGGGCTTGGCCGGGCTAACCTGTGCGCTGAAGCTGAAAAAAGCCGGACACCATGTCCGGCTTTTGGAAAAAGCATCGGCCGTGGGTGGGCGCGTGCAGACCGATACGGTCGATGGCTTTCAGCTGGACCGCGGGTTTCAAGTCATGCTCACCGCCTACCCAAATTGTCAGGCATTATTGGACTATCCAGCCCTTCGCTTGGGCACCTTCGAGCCGGGGGCCTTGCTCTATCACAGTCCCGGGGTAACCAGCCGGGTCTCAGACCCTTTTCGGCGGCCAACCGAAACCTTCGCTACCTTGCGGGCACCCATTGGATCCTTGCGGGATAAGGTGTTGATCCTTAAGCTGCGCGCCCTGCTGCGCAGAGGCGTCCC
>PWZW01000141.1 GCA_003567255.1 Puniceicoccaceae bacterium
CAGGTGGCCTTCCGGATGCTGGAGAAACTCGGCTTTGCAGTGGAGACCGCAGAGAACGGCGCCCATGCCCTGGAAGCTTTGTCCAAAACCCGCTTCGACTGCGTGTTGATGGACATACAAATGCCCAAGATGGATGGCTTGGAAACCTGTCGTCGGATTCGAGACCCTCGATCCAAGGTCCTCGATCCAGACGTCCCCATCATCGCCATCACTGCCGACGTGATGCCTGGGAACCGTCAGGCCTGCCTCGCTGCGGGTATGAATGCCTACCTCGCAAAGCCGATCCTGCCCAACCTGCTCGCCGCCGCCCTAAAACAGTGGCTACCGCTCCCGAAAGGGGGCCGAGCACGAAGAAAGGAGGATGGATAAGGTGGTGAGCCCCACATCTTTTCCGCAAGCTGCTTCCAGCCCGCGAACGCGCCTGTACCTCAGCCTAAGCACGGAAGGTCCTATCCACCGTAGCCCCGAGCTTGGGGTGTTTGCTTCGCTTCTATGAAATCTCCGGTTCAGCGATTACTCGCTTTCGGTGACGCCTCAAATGAGAATTTTAGCTGCTGCATTCGCATTTGACCCTGTCGCACCGCCCTATTGACTCTACCGCCAAGGCATGGCGAATTCCAAAATTTTATCGTTTTCCGATTTATTGGCGAAGGCGAAAACTGCGCAAGCACGGGGCGACTGGGAGGCAGCGGAGGATTTACTCAATCAGATTCTTAAAAAAGCACAAAGCCACCCTGAGGCGAACTACCTGCTTGGCTGCATGGCCCTGGAAGCTAGCTACCCAGAGGATGCATTATCCATGGTGGCCAGGGCCCTCAAACGAGAACCGACGAACCAGACCTATCAACGGCTGCTAACACTCAGCATCACTCAGCTGATCAAGACGCATGCCAAAAAACATCGGTGGGTCGATGTCAGCGCATACGCCCTACAGTTGAGTCGACAGCATGGCCCATCAGGCGAAGCCCTTGGTTGGTTGGCTACTGCTTGGATGAAACTGGGCCAGAGCCCGCCTCCGCGGCTCTCCTCATGGCCTTGGGTGCTGGCCTTTTCGCTTTGCAAAGAAGGCAACGCAGCCGGGTAGCCTCGGCGGAATAGGATAAGGCCGCCTGCCATTCCCAATTGTAAGCGGAAGGCGGACAGCCTAATTTGCCCCCACCCGCGTCCCGCAAACTGCTTTCATCTCCCGGCCACGACCAAAGCTCGCGGGCAAAATCCCGCGCCAGCGGATTTCCCTAAATTTGTAAGCCTTGGAGTGCGCGCAGGGGAGCGGAAGCGCTTAACTCCGCGAAGCCTCCCTGGCTTCCATTTCGTCTAGCTCACGCTGTGCTTCCTCAATCCGTTCGCGGGCCTCTTGAATGCGTTGCGCCCGCTCCTGAGAAGCTTCGAACTCCGCTTTTTTCTCTGCCAAACGCCGCTCCAGGCGCTCAGCCTCGGCCTCAGCCAAGCGAACATCCTCGGCGGTAGCGGTCTCCGCCAAAGCATCGCGGACCCGCTGGGCCTCCAGTGCCTCGATTTCCCTTTCAATTCGCTCCTGTGCCTCCATCTCCTGCTCGTATTCGAAACGTCTGCGAGCTTCCTCACGGGCTAACTCTTCACGGTAGCGATCATAGCGGGCACCAGCCATGCCGCCAGCAACGCCACCTAAAATCGCGCCCAACAAAATATTGTCGCCTGAACCGTCCCCGACCTGAGACCCAGCCACCCCGCCGAGGATGGCCCCGCCTATCATGCCCCAGGTTTGTCCGTTGGGGCCGCCACCTCCACCGCTCCCCGGAGAACATGCAGTGAGGAGGGCAAGCAGGGGCATCAAAACAAGGGCCATTGATTTTGGAAAACTCGGGTTGCTCATTCTGATAGGAGGTTTTATAGCCTTATTTATTCTTTTCAAATACTAAAAGCTGACCCCCTCCCCAGTTTGCCATGAGTTTACGAAACCAAGAACGCGGCCTCTTCACGGTCAAAGGATTAATTTTTTCACTCGGCCTGATCGCTTCCTTCGTTTTCGTCGGTTCGATCTACGCCGGATTGCTGCGACCTGCCATCGAACGCAGTACTTTGGCTGCCAACTTTGGTCTCTTTGAGGACAGCAGCGTCCCTCCCCTTTTTATCCTCCTTAACGGTTACGAGCAACAAATCTGTATCTCCCTCTTCATGTGGGCCTGCATGATATTGCTCTACAAAGCTTACAGCCTTCGCCACGAGAGCTCTGCGCTGGCCCACTTTACGCCGTCCTCCGAGGGGGGTGGCAAGGCGCCGCATTTTCCCGTTTTCGAAAGTTTGAAGCCTCTTTCCCGCGACGATGCGAGCACCGTATCCCGCGACCTGGACGAACGCACCCGGAGTACCTCTCTACAAAACATGGTGCTTCCCTATGTCCTTGCCCGGGGTTTGGAGCGCTACCACCTCACCGGAGAGGTTCAGGAAGTTACCGAAACGATCTCCGGCCGCCTCGATATTGCTGCGGAGCAACAAGAATCGGAGCTTTCCATGCTCAGGTACATAGCCTGGGCCATCCCCTCCATCGGCTTTATTGGAACGGTACGGGGCATTGGTCTAGCGCTGCAACGTGCGGATGAAGCACTGGAGGGTGATATCTCCGGGGTCACCAGTGCCCTCGGCCTTGCGTTTAACTCAACCTTGATCGCGCTCATCCTGAGTATTGTGCTCATGCTCTTTATCCACCTCCTTCAGGCGAATCAGGAAGGACTGATCATTCGCCTTCAGACATTTTGCCGGGAGCGTTTTATTGATAGACTCAAGGATCGCCCGGAGGAGGATACCACATTGCCGCGTAAAGAATCCACCGACGAACCTCCGGAAAGCGATTCCACACCACCCACACCTTCACCGGCAAAAAGCAGCGCTAAATCGAAGGAAACGCCAAAAACAAATCCTGCATGAGGCGTAAGCGCAGAGAGGGAGAGAGTTCCGCACTCTCTTTTATGGACTGCATTTGCTGTGGTTTTGGAGCGGTGCTGCTTTTGTTCATCATCACTGCCAAACAGCAGATCATCGATCTGACGGATGAGAGTACCACGGTTGAGACGTCGATTGAGGAGCTGCAAGCGGCCAAAACCGCCGCCGAGCAGCGACTTTCCGAGCTGGATGGCCTGCTCACCAGCATGGAGGAAAGCACCCTCGAAGCCTTCGCCACGCCCTTTTCAGAACTGGCTGCTAAAGTCGAAAGCCTGTCCCGGCAACTTGAGATCACTGAGGAAGAGAAAACGCGACTACAAACTGCCAGTGAGGAAACCCTTGCTCCAGCGGGGCTGGATCGCCCCTCGGCGGATGCCCGCTACCTTTCCGGACTTAATCTGCAGGGTCCGCGCATCCTCATCCTGCTAACAAATTCAGGAAGCATGCTCGGCGAAGACAGTCAGCGCGCGCTGGCGGCGCTACGCAGCGGGCCCGGCGCGACTTCGGAAAAATGGGAACGAGCCAAAGCCGTGGTGCGCAGCGTGATGGCAGGCATCCCCAAGGGAGCGCAAGTAGCCCTCTACCAAATGAACACGGATACCGCGCCCATCTTCCGCTCACCCAATAATCCGTGGTTTGACCCTTACGATAATGCGGCCCTGCTGGACGCACTGCGGGCGCTCGATGCGCTCGAAGCCAACGGCGGACACGACCTTGCCAAAGCGCTTTTCACCGCTGGTGAGATGAACCCTCCGCCCAGCAGTATACTGATGGTCGTTGATGGCTTGCCCACAGCGCCCGCCCGTGGGGGTAGTTTGACGGAGGCAGACCGTGTGGACCTGTTTGAACGCGCCTTGGCGGTGATGCCCCCAATCCGGACCAACGCAGTGCTGCTTCCCTTTGCCGGCGACCCCTCCGCTGCCGGTCTCTACTGGCGAATAACGGCCCGCACGAGCGGCGTAGTGATCGCTCCCGACCCCAGCTGGCCTCCCCAATAATCCAGACTCTACCTATGAAACGCCGACGTCGCACCACCGAAATTTTCAGCCTGTCGTTCCTCGACTGTTTGTGCTGTGGGTTTGGTGCGATCTTGCTCATTTTCCTCCTCACCATCGGCTCCAGTGATCAATTGGGAGACATTGCGGAGGCGGGGGAAACGGAAATTCGTGCACTCATGGAGGAGCTCAACACCCTTGAGGAAGCAGCCGACCGCAAGGCTGCGCTTTACGCAGAGGCGATTGAAGCGAACCGCTCTGAGGAAATCAGAAGGAGCATCCGCTCGGAAATCGAGGAACTGGAAAGCCTGCTCGCTGCCCAGGAACGCGAAGTTCAAGAACTGGAAGACATCCTAAGTGCGCGTCAGGAAGCCGTTGCCGCTGCGGACCGCCTCCTGCGAAGCTTTCCTTTCGAAGACACCCCACCGATTGGCCTGCCCACCGATGCCACCCACGTGGTCTTTGTGATCGATACTTCGGGTAGTATGCGCAATATGATGACGGGCCAGATGCACCCAACGGTGGTTGGAAAAATCAGCTACGTTTTGGAGAATCTGCCGAAGGTACGGTACATCCAGTTTATTGACCATAGCGGGAGGTATATGCTCTCGAGGGATCGCGGGATCTGGATCGCAGATGATCCCAGTTTACGACGAGAGGCTCAGGTCAGGATTCGTGATTACGCAGACTCGAGTGCCAGTGATCCGGAGCGCGGGATGCGCAGAGCCTTTACCGACCTTCTCCCGCTCACCCGGGAACGTGACCGGATGGCAATGTTTGTCTTTGGAGACGATGTGCGCCGCGCTACGGCAACGCTTGTCCACATGACCAACCAACTCAACCCGCTCGACCGGCAAACCGGAGAACGCCCGGTCAACATAAGTGCGATTGCCTTCCCCATGCTCATCAGAGGATTTAACATAAACAACGTTGATGGGAGTACCCGCTTCGCCAATGTTATGCGGGAGATCATTGAAATCCACGGAGGTGTTTTGATCCTTTCGCCGCTCTGAGCGTTTGCTCAGAGACCGGAAGGAGTCTCCGATTTCAAATTCACCTCCGAAGGTGCTTACCCAGCCAATCCAACTAACTTATTTGGCGGAGCTGAATGGTATCGATGATCCGATCTTTGGCGATTGCGTTACTCACGACAACCATGTGATCGCCCGCTTTGGCCCAACCACAATTCTTCAAAAACCCAAAGGCATTTTGCACCGTTTGCTCCGGCTCCTCATCATGAAACTCCATGAAGAAAGGTTCGACCCCCCAAAGGACGACCAACTGCCGAAACAGCGCACGATTGTCTGTAAAAGCGTAGAGAGGCACTTTTGTGGGACGTAGGGAGGAGAGCATTTGGGCAAGAAATCCGCTCCGGGTAAACACCACGATGCCAGAGTTATCCAACTCGGAGGCAAGGTAGGCGGCAGACCGAAGCATCTTGGACTTCGGCTCTTTCAAAATCAGATCTTTCCGCAGGGTCGGAAATGGCTCTGCCTCCATCCGGTCTGCGATCCGATTAATGGTCTCAACACACTCAAGAGGATATTTGCCGACGGTGGTCTCTCCCGAAAGCATCACACAGTCCGCCTGTTCCCTGATTGCGTTGGAAACGTCCGTCACCTCCGCACGGGTGGGCAATGGTGAGTTGATCATGGACTCCAGCATGTGGGTGGCGATAATCACTGGCTTTCCTTTTTGAATACAGGTTTCCACTGCCCTTCGCTGAATTATGGGGAGGTCCTCAAACGGGCACTCAATCCCCAAATCGCCCCGCGCAACCATAAGCCCATCTGAGGCAGCAATGATTGCATCCAGGTTCGTGATGGCTTGCTGGTCCTCAATTTTTGCGATGATCTTTGCACTGGACCCATGATCGTCCAAGTACTGGTGAAATTCGTCCAAATCCGCTGGCTCACGCACAAAACTGAGCGCGTAAAAATCCACACCCTCCGCAATGCCAATTTGCACGTCGCGCTTGTCCTTCTCAGTGAGCGCGGGAAGGTCCACCCGCACGCCGGGCAAATTGATGTGGCGACGGTTACCCATCGGCCCCGGAATAAGTACCTTGCAGCGCACCCGATCGCCGCTGACCTCCTCAACCCGCATACGCACGAGTCCGTTATCGACCAGCACAGTGTCTCCCTCACTTAAAGTCTTGGAGAGCCCGGGATAATTCACATCAACCCGCTGAACCCCATCGGGCCCGCGCCCGCCGATGCCCTTGTCCACCGTGAAGTCGAAATACTCCCCCACTTCGAGCTCAATCGTTTCCGGCACGTCTCCGGTCCGGATCTCCGGGCCTTTAACGTCCATCATGATCGCGATTTCACGCTTCAGCTCCTTGGAGACCTTACGCACCCGCTGAATCACCTTGCGCGTCCAGGTGTGGTCGGCGTGCGCCATATTTATACGGCAAACGTCGGCGCCGGCCTTAATAAGGTCAGCCAAGACGGCCTCGTCCTCTGTGGCCGGGCCGATAGTGAAAATGATTTTGGTGTAGCGGTGTTTTCTGGACATAAAA
>PWZW01000253.1 GCA_003567255.1 Puniceicoccaceae bacterium
AAGACCCTTCGTGCCTTGGTGCCTTCGTGAGAGATCTTTCATTTTCTTGCGAACTTCGGCAATCACCCAAATAGCAATGTGGCTTTAGGGAGTGACATTGACTCCCCATCGAAAATGAATCAAGGCTTTGCATACGATGCGCATGCAAGAAACCAAACCGATGCTGATTTCGGCGTTAATCCTTTGGATCCTGGCTATTGCAGTCCAGGGAGAGGAGGGGACACTTAAGGAGGCTTTCGACGGCCGCTTCTACATAGGCTCGGCTCTCAATGACCGACTCTTTCAGGAAAAAGGTGGGGCAACCCTCAAACTCATGGAGGCGCAGTTCAACTCCGTCACTGCCGAAAATGCGATGAAGTGGGGGCCCTTCCAGCCGAGGCCTGACCGTTACAACCACCAGCCAGCTGATGGTATTGTCGACTTTGGCACTCAAAATAACATGTATGTCACCGGCCATGTTCTCTTTTGGCACAACCAGACCCCCGACTGGGTCTTCGAGGACGACGAGGGGAAGCCCATCAGTCGCGAACAACTCCTCGATCGCATGCGGGAACGCGTACGGCACATGGCCCAGCGCTACGGGAATCGAATCAACGTGTGGGAAGTGGTGAACGAAGCCTACGTGAACGGCGAACTGCTGGACACGAAATGGACCCGGATCATCGGTGATGACTTTATCGAACAGGCGTTCCGTATTGCCCAGGAGGAACTGCCCGAAGACGTCGAGCTGATGTATAATGACAATGGAATGATGAACCCCCATCAGCTGGCGGCGGTGATTGCCATGATCGAAGACCTCCAGGCGAAGGGCATACGCATTGACGGTGTGGGCATTCAGGGGCACCTCTGGATGAGCCGACCGACCATTGACGAGATCGAGACGACGATACTCGCCTTGGCCGAGACGGGCTTACCCATACACATTACCGAGCTTGATATCGACCTTCTGCCGCGCCACGCCCAGGTCTGGGATGGTCGCGCGGATGTGCAGCTCAAACTGCAGCAAGATCCCACACTCAATCCATACCGGGATGGACTTCCGGATGCGGTTCAGGATGAGCTTGCCAAACGCTATGCCGATGTCTTTGCCCTTTTCCTTAAGCATCACGACAAAATCAAGCGGGTTACCTTTTGGGGTCCACATGATGGGATTAGCTGGCTCGACAACTGGCCCATCAGGGGACGAACGAACCACCCTCTCCTGTTCGACCGGGCCCTCAAGCCCAAACCCGCCTTTCATGCAGTGATGCAATTGGCAAAGGATGCGGAGTAGCCCGCGAGGGCGCGCAACGCATACGCCTACCTAAGGGAATCCACAAGCTTGCCATTCCGGAAGAACTCCTTTTGCCCGGCCATGGAGGATCCGACCGCCGCTGCTAGCTTTAGCGTAACTGGAGCAGGTGCTTTGCAGCCGCGTCGCCGAGTTGCTGTTGGCCGAGCGCGTCGAAGTGCAGGTTATCGCTTTGGATGCCAAAGGTGTCGGCATCTAACAGCGCAACCAGCGGGTCGGCAGCGGCCACCGCTTCCTGAGCGGCGCGTAGAGCGGCGAGCCTTCCGGCATCGAGCGCGGTGGTGGTAGCCGTTCCGAGCGCGGCGATAACCGGGCGACAAGACCGGGTCGACTCCGTCGGAACCGGACCAGGCCTTCGCCTTCGGATCGAGCGGACAGGCGGTTACGAAAGAAAACCAAAGCCTAAGGGCTTCGGCTACGTGATGACCGTGTGACCCACATCTGACACTTCCACGGTTCCCAGGGACCTAATGGCTTCATAGTTTCCCACTGAGGTCCCGCCACGCTTGACCAGCTGCGCACCGTCGTCCAACCCATCCAAGTGGTCGCGGTCCGAGGGTGAGGCGATCAGCGTCAGCGACGAATCCACATTCATGGGAGCCCATGGCTTATGCTTATAAGTACCTTCACCAAAGGTTTCCAGAAAACTGGCGGAAATTTAAGCCTGCAGTGGCGCCGCGAGCAGACAGCACACGAAAATACTAAGGAAAGAGTTTAGGGGTTTGGTTGGATTTATCCTCTGATTCGCTTCTAACGCAGAATGTTAAAAAGACTCCGTCGGTTGGGACTTTTCCGAGGATCAGACAAACCGTAGACTGAGGCCTAGGGGCTCGCACTAAAAATGCATCAGACGAGCGTCTGGTAAAATTCGGACACCAAACATTGTCAACTTTTTCAACTGAACAGTTGCTTGTTTTTACCGTTACCTTTTGGAGAAGCCCCCCCTTTTTTGACCATTCGTAGGTGTTACCAATGATTTATCTGACAGGTCACACCAAAATGGGAAAGGAGCAGTGGGCATCGTTTGGCCTGCGGTTCCCTTCATCAGTTGGAATAGTGCGGCCCATACCCACGCTGAACGCTAAACACAGTTTGTTTCCCGAGACCATTTTCCCCGGCGAGCTGCCTCCGTAAGATAAGTGAAATAATTGCTAAATATTTCCACTGTCAGAAATTAGCCTTGCCCCTTAGGGTTTGAAAGATTAACGAACGAGATGTTCTTAAACGAGATGCCTTTCTGACCACGCTGACCACCCCAAGGCTCACTTGGCATTTTTGTGTTAACCCACCGGCCCCGCCCAACCACTCGTCTACCAAAGCCACAGCGCAAACGGATGTCTTCCGACCGTTGCTTACCTCCCCACAACGCCTTTTACCCTCCCCCAGCCCAGAGTCCAAATCCTGGCTCTTTCGGCGACCTTCACTTCGAAGGTAGCCTTCGTTCAGCTCATGCTCACGCTTCCGCGCTCTGTTGTAAATGACAGCCTCCTCACAAGGGGCCCGCAGTGGCTTTTGCAACATTGATGCGTCTTTGTATGCAAGGGCGTTACCTTTTCTACCCTATTCTACCACCCAAAACCCAAGAGACTCCGAATGCACATAAAACGATTGAAACACATTCTCGTCGCGATCTTCGCACTTACCTACAGCTTATACGCTCAATCTGCGCCTCAGGTGCCTTTTGATCTGCCAAAGTTTCAACCGATTCTCTCTGAATGCAGATTGCATAGCCCATCGACTTCACCAGCGACCGTCAGTAATGGCAACTTCGGAGGCTATGAACTAGCGGATCGTTTTTTCCTGGGGGCGGGCGGTACGACCATGATACTCGGCACAACCACCAATGATAATGGACGGAGTGAACTTCGTCATAACTCCACATGGTCGGTCCTTGGCGAGGAGAAGCGTCTTTCCGCGAGATTACGATTCGACAAGCCGGTCGCACTTGGGGGCATGCGCTCACGTCTTAACTTGGTGCAGGTCTATAGCCCGGACCTGTCACTCGGGCCGTTTGTTTTGATCAATTGGAGGGGCAGTTGGGAGGCTGATGGCGAGGAGGATCATTTAGGGGTCTTTGTGCAAGGTGCCGACGATTTCGATCTGGGTCCCCGCCCCGAAGGCTTTTTTGACTTGGATGTCGTTATCGACGATGGAATTCTTCGCGTTTACATTGATAACGTCTTAAAGGGCACGCGTGACGTCTCTCATTTCAGTAACGTTGGCGCGTATTTCAAAGCTGGAAATTACCATCGGGGCATTCTGGCGCATGCGGTTGAGTATGAATTGCTGTCCATCACGAGGGGTGCACCCAAGGCACCAGCCAGCTTCACCGCGAGTGCGATGAGCAAGCCGGATGCGACCGCATTCGCCGCCTACTCAGGCACACTTACGGACTACACCAACGATCCGGAAAACGAACAGATGGTTTTTGTCAAAGCATCCGGGCCGGCCTGGCTGAACGTAGCCTCCAACGGTGCCCTCTCCGGGATGCCGACCGCCAGTGATGTAGGTCTCAATACCTTTACGATTGAACTCTTTGACAGCGCGGGGAATTTCGACAGCGCAACACTGGAGATCAACGTGGAGCCAGCCCTCAGCACCAACCTGCTGGCAGCCCAGTTTGGCTCAGACTTTGATGGATACGCCGGATTTAACACGGGCGGCAATGGCACGTTCACGGAGCAAGCCGATTCGATCAACTTCAACAGAAATTTCGACAGCGCGAGTAATGCCTTTCTTTACACGACGAACAGTTCGCTCAACACGAACGCGGGAAGCAGCTACACCTTCACGTCCGTGGTGAAATATAACAGTTCGACGGGCAGCGGCAGTGCCCGGAACGTGTCCATGGTCCTGTTCAGCGGCAATACAAACGGGGCATTCGGTATCACGCTGAAAATGCAGGAAACCACCAACACCTTTCAGATTGACACTGGGCTCAATCAATTTGACGGACCCACAACCTCCTGGGGTGGGGCTTCCTTTGCCTCCGGGGCCACTTTTACGCTTGAGGGGATCGTTTACTTCACCGCGGATGACGTTCATGTAGTGTTCAACCTCAGCGATGACGCCGGTTTTTCGGCTTCGACCACGCGAACCATCGCAAGGAGTGCCCTATCCTTAGGTTCTCGTCATGGCGTGGGCACCCGGAACTCAGGGTTGAACTTTGATGCTAAATACTTCGTGATCAATGACAATCCATCTGCCACACCACCGTCCGGTCTGGTCGCAACAGCAAGCGAAACCACGATTGCATTAGATTGGGCGGACAACCCCGAGGGCAGTTTCGTCGAATACAGCATCTACCGCTCAAACACATCGGGCAGTTATGGCAGCCCTCTCGTGACGGGCCTGAGCACGAGCGAGTACGTGGATAGCAGCGTGACAATCGACACCACCTACTATTACGTCGTGACGGCTACGGACATCCTTGGAAGGGAATCGGTATTGAGTAGCGAAGTTTTCGCCGCAACCCCCTTGAACAATGCCCCGCCGACCGCCGATGCCGGTCCGGACCAAGTCGTCACCGATGGCTTTCGTCGAGGCCGCGAGCGCGTCTATCTCGATGGCAGCAACTCCAGCGATGTGGACGGAACCATCATTAGCTATGTTTGGACCTTGGACGGCAGCCAAATCGCAACCGGCGTCAATCCCTCCGTTATTATGGACGTCGGCACACACACGGTCACCCTGACGGTGACTGACAACTACGGAGCCACCGGCAGCGACACAGTCACCATAACCGTGAACGTTCCTCCGATCGCCGACGCCGGCTCGGACCAAGTCGCCACTGCCGGCAGTATAAGCGGCGATGCGAACGTAACGCTCGACGGCAGCGGCTCGAATGATTCGGACGGAAACATCGTCAGCTACGTCTGGACCCTTGGCGGAAGCCAGATCGCAACCGGGGCCAACCCCACCGTCACCTTGGGTGTGGGTTCGTATACCATCACCCTGACCGTGACCGACAACGACGGTGCCACAGACACCGATACGGTGAATGTCACCGTGATCGTACCGGTGGATCCTGTAAGCTATGATTTCGGGACCGGTGCGGGCCAAACGACCTTCGGCGCAGCTGGATTCACCGCAGCATCTGAACAAACGGGTCTAACGATCACGGATGGCTCGGACCACGTCTCCTTTAGAAGAAACGGGGGCGATAACAATCAGCGCGGGGGGATCACAAAAAAATTCGATGGGCTTGGCAATGGGGCGATGAACGATTTCACGATCACCGCGGAATTCACCTATCATACCTTGAGTCGAAATCGCTTACAACTGCCAGGCAGCATCCTTCTGTTTGCCTCTGGGCAAACTGAAAATGCGCTCAGGAACGATACTGGTCTTGGAGTTCACTTTTATGCGGATAATAGCAGTCCTTACCCTAATGATTCACTGAGGATCACAACCAGTCCCATAACAGAAAGTGGACCTGCCACCGTTCTTTGGAACCCGACGAATGATAGTAATATTCGGATACGGGAAGGTGACGTCATGCAGTGGGTAGTGGACGTCATCTTCTCTGGCGAGAATATGACGATCGTCGCAACGCTTTCCCGCACCGGCGGAACATACCCTGGTCGCACGAACGAGGAACTCTTAAGGAGCGTATCAATTTCGCATACCGTGCTCGCAGCCGACTACGTTGGTAATGAGTATTTCGGATTTGGTGGCCGTTGGGGAGGGAGTTCAGACACGCGTTTGCATTCCTTCAGCGTTATTCCCTTTGAAAACGCAGCACCGGTGGCCGACGCGGGACCGGATCAGACGGTCACGGACAGTAACCGAAGCGGCAGCGAAGCCGTGACCCTTGACGGAAGCGCTTCGTTCGATCCAGATGGAAGTATCGTAAGCTACGTTTGGAGCGTGGACGGAAGCCAGATCGCAACTGGGGTCAATCCCACCGTCACCTTCTCCGCCGACACCTATCTCGTGACTTTGACTGTCACTGACGACCTCGGGGCCACCGCGACTGGCACGGTGACGATCACCGTCAATTCACCACCGGTTGCGGACGCGGGAGTTGACCAAGTTGTCACCGATACGAACGGAAGTGGCGACGCGGCCGTGACCCTCGACGGCAGCAACTCCACTGACGCAGATGGCAACAGCTCCAATGATGCGGAGGGAAGCATCGCC
>PWZW01000128.1 GCA_003567255.1 Puniceicoccaceae bacterium
ACGGTTTGTCGTTTCCGTCACCCCATCCGTGTACAGTATGAGGGTGTCCAACGGCCGAAAAGGAATGCATTGGTCTTTGATGACTTCCGAGAAGATTGCCTCCGGTGCTAGTCCAATAGCCATGCCTTCTCCCGAAACCTGAATAATTTTTGGTTCATCATCGTCGGATCCACGAATAATAAGCGGTAGCTCATGCCCGGCTCTCGCGAAGGTCAGTGTGTCTTCGTTCAGATCTATGATCGCGTAAATTATGGTGATAAACATGTCTGACCGCATCGAGTCGTACATGACTGAATTAACCTCATTAAGCACCGCTGCCGGGCTACTCAGCGCTTTTGCACAGTGCCGTAGATTGGTTTGGCAAATTGCCATGGGAATGGACCCGGAAATCCCCTTGCCTGAAACGTCTGCAATGGCCATCCCGATTCGATTATCCGAGAGTGCGAAAACATCAAAGAGGTCACCTCCGACTTTTTGAGCCGGACGGTAGATCGCTGCAAAATCAATTTTTTCCGAGGCTGGAAATGTACTCGGAAGAAGGAGTCCCTGAATGTTGCTCGCTAATTCGAGGTCTAAATCCAAACGGTTCTTTTCGAGTTGTATGCTAAGCATTCTACTGTTGTGGATTGCTAAGCCAACGTGCTCGGCAAGAGATACCACCAGCGAAACGTCGGTCCGGTTGAAGGAAAGCCCATCATTTCGGTTTGCCACGGCAAGCACCCCCAGCAATTCATCTCGAAAGATGATTGGCGAAACGATCAAACTGCGTACCGCCAAGGCAGGATCCTCGTGTTGAACCACTCTGGGATCGGTCGTTGCATCCTCAATCAGAACGGCTTCACGGGTTTTGGCGACATCGCCGATGATGCCTTCGCCCATTTGAAGTTCGCTGCTTTTAAGGGCCCATTCGATGTAGCCAGAACGAGTCGCGGCAGCCTTTGAAGCTTTTTTTGAAATGCGGCGCTGTGGCGGGAAGAGACCTTCCATGGCTGCCCCGCGTAAAGTGTTTCCTCCTGTGCGTTCAAAGATGCAGGCACTCAGTGCGCCTGTGCTAAGGACTGCGGCATGGACGATCCGGTTGAATAGCTCAGTGCGGCTCGCACCATCGCCAACGGCTTCCACCATGTTATGCATGAACTCGAGAACAATTTGCTTTTCCTGTTCAAGAAGTTGGCGGTCTTCCACCGCTTGGCGAAAGCGGTGTTTATAATGTCCCGTGGCAAACCACACACCAAGCCCACCCAAAAGTATACCGAGGATAAAGACCAAAAACATGGGTTGCGGGTGTGCGGGTGAGGTCTTTCCTAAAGCGTGCCTCGGGAACCTAGGTGTTCACGGCAAGCTTCATTTCTCCGATGCCTTTTCTTCGACTTGATTGCGTAAAAAATCGATGCAATCTTGAAATTTCTCGGCATTTTCCCCCTCCGCTTCAACCAAGCTTTCGTGCGCCTTCAGAATAACGGATGCTGAGGTAACCTTCGTATTCTCCAGTGCGCCGAGGTCGGTGCTGACGCGGGCGTCTTTCTGATCGTCTATGAGGAGCAGGCGGTGTAAGCCAAGATTGCATACAAGGTCCTTATTTCGGTCGTTCAGTTTCGAGAGTACCAGCGAGCCCGGTGGGTTCGCCTTCCTTAAGCGCAGCGCTGTGCTTGCAAGAATACCAAGGAAGGTACTGTCCATGCCTTGGCAGTTTTCAAAGTCGATTGCAAAGGCATCCCGTCCTTCATTCAGCATCTTGTCGATGAATTCCCTAAACGCATTACAATTCAGATAGTTGCACCGTCCTGAGATTTTTACCGCAACCGGATCAGAGTAAGCATCCACTAGGTAAGCTGATGTTGGTTGCTCGCTCATTTTTTAAGAACAAGGGTAGGGTGCCACACCTTAGCGTTGTTGCGTCAAGCCTGCTTGAGGATGTCTCTGAGAACGTAAGGAAGGATCCCTCCATTGCGGAAGTACTCGACTTCAATATCAGTGTCTATCCGGACCCGTGCCTCCACTTTCTGTACACTCTCGTCGGCACGTCTGATTTCCAGCGTAAGCACTTGGCCTGGTTTGAGGCTGGCATCGAGATCGGGGAGTGAAAAAGTTTCGCTCCCATCGAGCATGAGACTTTTTGCATCTACTCCCTCCGGAAATTGCAGTGGAAGGACACCCATGCCCAGAAGGTTGCTGCGGTGAATGCGCTCAAAGCTCTTGGCAATCACCACTTTTACCCCAAGGAGAGAGGTTCCTTTTGCTGCCCAGTCGCGAGAGCTTCCCATTCCATAGTCTTCCCCGGCAATCACAATCAAGCCTTCCCCACGATTGCGGTAAGTTGCACAGGCGTCGTAGATCGGTAGGACCTCTCCCTCGGGCATGAGTTTTGTGTAGCCCCCTTCTTTTCCGTCTGCGAGCAAGTTTTTAAAACGTACGTTGGCAAAGGTTCCCCGCGTCATGATGCGATCATTTCCGCGCCGGGATCCGAAAGAATTGAAATCTTTGTGTTGTACGCCCTTTTCCTGTAGATGCAGGCCAGCGGGTCCGTTTTTCGGGATGGCTCCTGCCGGGGAAATGTGGTCGGTCGTTACCGAGTCTCCTACTATGGCGAGTGGGCGCAGTGCCCGGAGCGGTGCAATTTCTCCCGAGTTCATTGAGAAATCCTCGAAAAATGGCGGGTTCTGAATGTAAGTGGAGTCTTTGTCCCATGCATAGAGGGCACCGCCCGCAACTTCGATCTGGTTCCATTGCGGATTTGCCTCTTTCAGCGAGCCGTACTTACTCAAAAACATTTCCGGTTTTAATCCCGAATTTACGGTGGACTGAATTTCATCTTGGCTCGGCCATAAATCCTTCAGGTAGACCTCTTTCCCATCGCTGTCTTTCCCAATAGGGTCGTTGTCGAGATCGATGTTCACGGTGCCCGCTAATGCGTAGGCGACCACGAGCGGTGGAGACATCAGGAAGTTCGCTTTGATTGCAGAGTGTACTCTCGCCTCGAAGTTTCGATTTCCTGAAAGCACGCTGGCCGCGACAATGTCGCCTTCGTTGATCGCCGACTCGATTGCCGGATCAAGGGGTCCACTGTTGCCAATGCAAGTCGTGCAGCCATAACCTACCAGATTGAAGCCCAGTGCATCGAGGTCCTCCTGGAGGCCGGTTTCGTTTAAGTAGTCTGTGACCACCCGCGAGCCTGGGGCCAAACTCGTCTTGATCGCCGGGTTCACGCTCAAGCCACGAGCCTTGGCTTTACGGGCAACGAGTCCTGCCGCAACCATCACCGATGGATTGGACGTGTTTGTGCAGCTGGTGATCGCCGCAATCAGCACATCCCCATGACCAATGTCTGGAAGGGCTTCCGCTTCCCTACTGTGCGTCCCCGCGGCAGTGTTAACGGGACGGTTGGTCACCATCTCTTTTTCGCTCCAATTGAGTGGAGTCGAGGCTTCCCCGATTTCAGGTTTTCCTCCCGCAACGATCTCGTCACGGCCGCCGGCGGCGACCGGGGCTTTTACTTTAATCCGTTTGCCCAGGTCGGCAGCTTCTTTACCGTAGCCTCCCTCTGCCAGGGGCATCGTCATTAGTTGGTTAAACCGTTCTTTCAGGGCAGGTACATCGATCCGGTCTTGCGGACGCTTCGGACCGGAAACACAGGGAACGATTGTCCCCAAGTCTAAATCAATGGATTTGGTGTAATCGATGTCTCCCTGCTTGGGGATGCCGTAAAGGCCCTGTGCTTGAAAGTATTCTTTGACCTGCGCGATTTGTTGCTCGGTGCGCCCGGTGAGGCGCAGGTAATCAAGCGTCTTATCGTCAACCGGGAAGAATCCAATGGTTGCTCCGTACTCGGGCGCCATATTTGCGATCGTTGCGCGGTCTGCAACGGTCAGTTTGGCCGCTCCCTCTCCGTAAAACTCCACGAATTTACCAACGACTTTCTCGGTGCGTAGTAATTCAGTTATTCTTAAGGTCAGGTCGGTTGCGGTAACCCCTTCGCGCAGATCGCCGCTCAAGTGGACCCCAATGACCTCGGGAGTTCCAAAGTAGACCGGTTGCCCAAGCATGCCGGACTCCGCTTCAATGCCGCCGACTCCCCAGCCAACAATACCGAGACCATTAATCATGGTCGTGTGTGAGTCGGTTCCGACCAGAGTATCCGGATAGAAAATACCATCGCGTTCGAAAACAACTTTCGCAAGGTATTCAAGGTTCACTTGGTGAACAATCCCGATTGCCGGAGGTACCACGCTAAAGGTGTCGAAGGCTTGCTGCCCCCATTTTAAAAACTCATAACGCTCTTTATTCCGATTAAACTCGATGTCTAAATTTTGAAGAAAGGACTGCGCTGTTCCAGAACGGTCAACCTGAACCGAGTGGTCAACCACGAGATCAACGGGCACCAGAGGTTCGATCACATCTGGATTACCACCCACTTTTTTTACCGCATCCCGCATGGCGGCCAGGTCCACCAGCAAGGGTACGCCGGTAAAATCCTGCAAAACAATTCTTGAGACAACAAAAGGGATTTCCTTTGATCCGGGTGTTTTGGCGTCCCAGTTCGCTAAGGCCCTGACATCTTCTTCGGTGATGCGCTTGCCATCGCAATTGCGCAACACAGACTCCAGCACTACCCGAATGCTCGCGGGTAGGCGAGAAATCTTGCCAACTCCGGATTTTTCCAGCTCAGGCAGGCTGTAGTACTGGCCTCCGTTCAGAGGCTGAAGGACATTGAAAGGATCGTTGTGCTGAGTCATGTTTATCTTCTTTGTCGATGGCGGCGCTAAAGGCCTTCTTTCGTTCGGATGATTCCAGCGGCGGAGATCATCCTTTAAGTGCTTCTACGATGGCCTCAAAATCGGGCAAATCGTGCGGATCCTCCGATGAGGAACTAAAGGTGATGATTCCGTCCGTATTGATGACAAATGCCGAACGCTTGGCCACACCCTTGAAGCCGAGCAACTCTGCATAAAGGACTTCATAAGCACCGGACACTTCGCGGTTGAAGTCACTCAGGAGAGGGAAGTTGATTCCCTCCTTCTGCGCCATTGCCTCTTGGGCAAAGGGGCTGTCAACACTGATGCCGTAGACCGCTGCATTTAAATCCTCATAGATTTTCAAACTTTTGCTCACAGAGCACATTTCATCAACGCAAACGCTCGTGAACGCTAGAGGGAAAAACAGCAGGACGACTGGCTTTTTTCCAAAGTGCTCACTGAGCTTTACTTCTTTGAGCCCGTCGGCTGATTTCGTGCGTAGGGTGAAGTCTGGTGCTTTGGTTCCTGTTTTTAAGGCCATGTATATGGTGGGTTGGTGATTAACGGCTAAACGAGTTGAAGTGAAAAGTAAGCCCAATGCCCGGGCTCTTGTAAAGTGCAGGATTGGGAAAGTTCGCCCCTTGGGGAGTAATTCTTTCTCAACCTTATTTCTTTAGGCCGCGGTAAGTTTGGTGCTTGGGCGACCAGCACGTTGTTCTCCCACCAATCGTTGCACGTTTGAGTGTTGTTCCGGTTTTTGGACAAGTTCCACCGTCTTTCCAGCGATGATTAAAGAGCCAGTGGTCCGGTGGGTCCCCCCAGTTTTTCCCAATCACGCGCATTGCGTCCGATTCCACCTCCAGAATTTTGCTGAAAAGTTCAGCCCGCTTTTTCTCTCCTATTAAACCCGCAGTGGTTGCCGGGTGAATTTTGGAACGCCACAAAATTTCATCAACCATCCAGTTACCTAGTCCCGGAAACTGTTCCTGCATGAGGAGCACCGCTTTGATGCAAGCACCTTTACGCCGTCTTAAAAAAGCTTCCATCCGGGGAAGAGTGAAGTGTTCACTTCCAATTTTAGGTGGAAGGCGCGCCCACCATTCTGGCGCACTCCTCGATTCGTTGAATCGAATCCGCCCAAAATGCCTGGTGTCTGTAAAAACCGCCCAGCCTTTATCCGTCTCCAAACAAAGATGGTCATGTTTTTGTATTTTGTACGTGGTGGCTTCAAAGCTTAGGCGCCCCGCCATGCCCAAATGCACCCCCAGCCAAAAACGGTCATCAAACAAAAAAATCATTTGTTTCCCATGGGTTTCGCCCATGGTCAGCGTGGCTCCGGGTAGTCTTGTGCAGATTTCGGTGGTTGGGGCTTTACGGAAAACGCGCACTTGCTGATTGAGTGCTACCTGTTTAATTTTCAGGCCTTGTGCAGGCATCCATTTATTCTTGTAAAAGGCAACTTCGGCGAGTTCTGGCATGAGCCCAACCAAACACCTGTCTGTTCACGAGTTCAAGCCCCCCCGATTAAAACATCCACTCACCCCCAGAGCCTGCGCAGAGTCGCGAAGCGGCCGTCGCCGGAGTGCGGTTCGTGGACCAGTTGAGGTTTGGGCAGTCGCTTCCTGCCGGTCGCCAGTTGCCAGGGCCTGGCGAG
>PWZW01000276.1 GCA_003567255.1 Puniceicoccaceae bacterium
CATCGGCCACTGCAGCCCAAACCCGGCCATCATTAACAACCGCTGCCATGTGGTTCTCGCTGAGGGCGTTGAACCCGTCGGTAACTTTGACTGGGACGAGCACGAAGAAATCGAGGTGCGCGCCGTGCCGGAAAACGAAGTGTTTGCGTGGGTCCGCACGATGCAGATTAGGCACAGCCTCGCCCTCAACGCATTGATGTTTTACCGCCTTTCGAAGACAGGGGCGTAGGCTTGGTCGGCTCTTTATGTGGGCTCCCGCAGCTCGTGAAACCCGAGTTAATGGCGCTCAGTAAACCCTTGTATTAGAAAAACTTTCAAATCGAGCTCTTTGTAAAAGTCGGGTTACAGGCGGCGACCCGGACTATCTTTTTTCTGCAAAATGGTGTAGAGAATGCTCACGCTAATGTGGGTGAACACAAAACAGCAGAGATTGACTAGAGCGGAGGGCAGCCAGGGGTTTGCCTTGGTCATTGCGCTTGGGCTGATGGCGTTCGTGTTGCTCCTGCTCGTTTCCATGACCGCGCTCATCCAAGTGGAGACCCGGGGCGCTTCCGGACAGCTCCAGCAGCTCGCCGCCCGGCAAAACGCTTTGCTCGCCCTCAACATCGCCATCGGCGAACTCCAGCGGCACGCCGGCCCCGACCAACGCGTGACCGCACGGGCCGAGATTTTGGGGGATGGAAGCGGTGTTGAAGACGGAAATAAATGGACAGCGGTTTGGAACGCGCAAAATACTTCTAATCAGCCTATTTTCCTGGTTTCGGGAGCGAACGATGCGGGCGGGAGCAATGATGTTTCAAGCCCACTTGCTGAAAGGGTAATGCTTGCGCGGTCAGGGTCTTTGGGGCCAAACCAAGAAGATAATCATGTCTCAGTGCCCATCGTGCCTGTATCGGGCGAGGGTTCCATAGGCTGGTGGGTTGGGGACGAGGGCGTCAAAGTTAATCTACTAGCTGGGCTGAACGGTGTTGATGCAGATCCTGAAGGGTCCCAGAACAGACTCGTCCGAGACTTCCAATTTGGGGTGGGGAACGATGTGAGCCAGATGGGGATAGATCCTACCGTTTTTTTTGAAAATAACGGCAGGATTCGAAGCGACCTTTCAAAAGTTAACTCTCTTCTACAGCTCACCAAGCTGTCTCAAGGTGGGGATGAGGATGCAGTCAACTTCTTCAACAACGTGACAATATTCAGTCGGTCGCTTTTGCAGAAACCTGAGGGAGGGTTGAAGAGAAATCTCGCTATCAGGGAGGTTGCGGAAAGCGAACTAGGTGTTGGTGCCTGGGATTATCTCAACAGAGATACAACTCTACTCACAGAAGATACAATCAGTAACCAGTCCGAAGAGGAGCAAACGTTTTTTGCTCCGTTGCCGATTCCTTCTGAAATCGTTCTTTGGTTTGGGTTTTTCCACACTTTTAGTGATGCGAGAATCCGTTCGCGCTTCCATGTAGAAATGGAATTCTGGAATCCTTACTCGCGCCCGCTTCGCTTTCCAAATGATAGCAGTGGAAACAGGGATCGTGCTTTTCAAATAGAATTTGAAAATTTACCGAGGGTAACGATTGAAGATACGAATGGAATTGCTCCCATTTTAACAAATTCCTTAGATGAAATGTTTGCTCAGTCAGGTGGAAGTTTCAATACGAGGCCGATCAATAGTTGGGTTGAAATCGAACCTGACGTTTCAGACGGGACACCTGGGTTGAAGCCCGGACAGATCTACCAGGTTTTAGAGCCTGGACCATCTCAACCCCAGGGCCTTGCACGTGACTTTGTGAATTTTGCGTCCGATTCTACCCTTCTCTGGTCAGGAAATCAAAATCAGCGGCCAGACGACGATGCGATCATTCGCATTGAGCTTGAACAGCAAGAACCTGTAAACATCATTATCAGAGAATGGGCTGGCGACGGAAATGGGAAAGTTGTTGCCGAAATTCGAAATTTGCCATTTGAAAATGTTGAGATTGAAAAAGGGTTTCGCGCGGGGCCAAATCCGTTTTCGCGCTCGACATCAGGTTCATACACTAGGGATGATTACATTTTGGCCTTCCACGTGAGGCTCGCTTCGGACGAGAACGACCCAGGCGCGTTGGAGCACCTTCTCTCGACTTTGGATCTGCGAAGTGGAGAGAAAATAGTCCTAGATTATGAAGCGGTCTTTACTGCCGCAGACGGCTCGGAAAAACAGATGAGTTCAATAATTGAGTCGGTGTCTTGGAATCCAGCGGTAGCACAACAGGAAGATGGCAATATTTTCAGTAATCTTGATCTCCTTGCCGGAGAGCCGAACCTAAATCGAGTTCACGGCCCTAATGAGAATCCAATTATTGTCTATGACCTACCACAGCGAAATGCGGGTGGGGTTGGAGTGTTTCGGTTTTTACCTTTCCGAGACCGTCCAGCATTTTCACTTGGTGCTCCGTGGGGGGAAGCAGTGAATGCTTTATTCGACAATTTTTATTTTGCACCGACAGATGAAACAAGTGGTTTTCAACGGTCGCACTGGCTCATCGCTGCGGGAAATGAAGATATAGGTGGGAATGCGTCAAACGACGCGTCCGACCCCGCCTTCTTTTTTGTCGAGGGAGGGTTTAACATCAATTCAACAAGCCCAGAAGCATGGGCCGCTTTTCTCGGATCTAATATACGCTCTGTCTCTGAGGGGCCAGTGGCAGCTGGTTTTTTTCACGCACCGTTTGAAGCCGCTGCTCAAATCGCCACCCCCGAGCTTGGAAAATCCCTTCCCGCCTCATGGCTATACGATGCAGGGCAGTCGCTGCCCGAAGGTCCGACGTCATACAATATTCTTGGGCGTAGGGTCGCAAATGATCAGGTCGCTGCTATGGGAAATCTTATCGCGGCCTTGGTAACTGAGCGAGTGGAGTCAAACGGTGGCAGACCTTTCTATTCTGTTTCTGAATTTATAAACTCTGGAATTATGCAGCGGGCCATCGATTCAGCACATGACAACGCGCGCTTTGGCGAACTGGGCTTGAGTGCGGACTTGATCGCCGAACACCCCATAAATCCAAGTCAGATCTTCCCGTATTCCCACGGCTTTTTAAGCCAAGCAAACATCATTGCAAAAGTTGGCGATCGCATGGTTGCCAGAAGCGACACGTTTACCATACGGTCCTACGGTAACTATCAAAACCCATTAACCGGAAACGTCGAGAGCGAAGCTTATGTAGAGGCTGTGGTTCAAAGAACAAGCGGAAAGGTAAATCCTGAGGATGATGTGTTGTTGGGTGACCTTTCAGACAACTCGTTTGGAAGAAAATTCAAAGTTATTTCAGTGAGATGGTTAAACAAAGCAGATATATGAAAAATATAATACATAAAATATGTGAGCTACGATTGTTTGTCTTTTGTCTTTGTTTCAGCGGGATTGGCCCCGTCGTTGCCAATGAAAGCAGTGAGGGCAACGAGACTGTTACAACTGAAGTGGCGTTTTTTCCTTTGGGTGGTGCCAGTTGGCGGGGGCTATACTTTACTCCTGAAAATGAAAATCTTTCAGAAATTAAAGAAATTCGCTTTAATGCACTCTCGCGGACTGAATACATGCCTTACTCGGGACCAGCTAAACTCTCGATTTTTACGAAAGGCAGATGCGAAGAAGGGCGAGAAACATTTGTCTCCATCGGTAGTGTCCGACTTGATAAAAGTGCAGCACGGCAAATACTTCTTGTAGAGGAAAGTTCATCTTCCTTGGCAGAAATGCATCCTGAGTATGTGTTGGAGCTTCCAGGGAATTTAGAGAATCATCTACGAGCCTTTGTATTTGTGGATAGCCTGCAAACTTTCCCGGTTAATTCAGTGGTCTTTTTCAATACCATGGGCGCTGAGTTTTTTGGTATTTTTGGAGAAGAGCGGATAAGCCTTAAGCCAGGGCTTAACCGGCCAGTTGATATAAACCGACACACTGACACTAACATAAGAGTCGGCTTGGCCGTGCACGATGGTGAAAGAAACCGCAGGGTGCTTGATAGTAGCTATCGATTCTCTCCGGAACGCAGAACTCTCATTGTTCTCCGTCGCCCGGAAAACAATGGTTCGTATCGAATAAGGGCCCAGCGATTAACAGAATATCTCGGAGAGGGTTGATTCGTGGTTTGGTTTTCTGGTAAGAAGCATCCGCTTCGGGCTTGCATTTTCCTCGGGAACGCTCGTGGTTTAACATTCTACGAAACTCCCTCTACACAACGCTGAACAAGTAAACGCCCTCATCCGTATGGCTTGGCACGACCGGACCAGCTTTGACCAGATTGAGTAAAAAACCGGTTGGACGGAGGCGCAGGTCATCAGTATTCGTCCGGCACTTCACCCCGTAGTCACGACGGCTGTTCTGGGGTATTGTGTGTCGGATGGAAAATACAGATACGCTAACAGTCCGTGGCGCGAAGCGCCGTCGGCTCACTAAAGAAGAACGCGTGGAGCATGTGTCCGCCTGGAAGCGCAGCGGCAGCAGTGCGCAGATCTATGCGCAGGAGCACGGTGTGAGCGCTGCCAGCCTGTACGCATGGTCACGCCAGCAGGGAGGTGCAGAAGGAAAGGGGACTGCGCGAACGGGAGGTATTCGTCCGGCGGCTTTCTTTGGGTCAGGAGCGTGACCAAGGCGGAAGCGACTGTCGCGATTTTGATAGATTCCAGTAGGGACTGAGAGCGAAGAGAGCATTGGATTTTTGCGGAATGGCCGCGATGTTGGAAGTAAAAGAAGCTTCATGTGGTGGTCTCTCATGTGACGATCTCGGAGGTGTCCCTGGTAGTTTGCCGCTTGGGCCAGCAGTCCGGTATTGCCGGAACCGTTGCTGCAAGAGCCCCGCAAAACAAGATCATGGCTCATGGCACCACTGCATACATCTTATAATGTTGCGGTGTTCTTGTATAAGCGTTCACAAGAGCTCATAAGCGGCCTCCAGCTCCGCTGGATTATTTTGAAACCGGGAAATCGACCTTAGGTTGATACCCATACGTGTCTGTGGGGAGCCGCACTGATCCAAAGCTTGTCTTACTGCTGTGCTCAGGGCAAGTGCTCAAGATCATCAAGATCCTTGTGGCGGCCAGCCGCTCGCTTTGCGTCTTTTAAGCTTCGCATGCTCAGCAGTTGAACGGGGGCTCCGTCCACGAGAACCGCTTCGCTGCATTGAAAAGCTTGATCAAATTCCAGTCCTTTCACTTTCGTAAGAATGTCGATGGCGACGGGCGGGCGTCCAAACGTGAAAACGTCAACTTTTTCGTGTGATAGGAAATCTTTAAGTGTAATGGCGTCGAGTGGCAGGCCGAATTCGGCAAAGGCTTTTTGTAGCCGCACGAAATTTTCCTCCGTAGGCTCTACCCAGATGTCGATATCGCCGGTCGTTCGATGATAACCATGAAGGACGACAGCATACCCGCCAACCAGTAGTGAAGCTACCTCATATTTCTTCAAAGAGTTTAAGAAATCGATGAAGTCTTTATTCAGCAATCCGGCCTCTATTTCTCTCATCCTCTCTTACGCTTTGAAAAGGCTGTGCGGTCCAACTTGGGCCAATCTTTCCCGCAGAAGCCATAGTTTATCTGCATGAGATACTTGAAGCTTTCGCCCCGTTCGCTTGCCGACATTTTTGTGTAGGTTGCCTGGTGGTCGGCAGCCTCTGCGAAGCTCTGTTTTCGGAAAGCGGTTCGGTCAAGTCTCACGGGTGAAGTATTGGTCTAATCTGGTGGGTGAATCAACGGTGAAATTGCCGCTCCTGCGACGGTCTTGGAGAGGCGAAAGGGATGCAACTTACCATGTTTTTTTGGCGCGGCGGTCGGCTTCGCTGTCGCGTCGCCGCTACGAATGCAGCGGTATGGGAACGGAGATAGCCGTTCCGACGATTGCGGTGGGTTGGCGGCCAGCTCAATCTGCCTCCGAGATTTGCGTCTCTCGGATGTGGGCTTTTTGTTTTACTCGTCACCTTTTTGCCTGAATGAAACTCCCTCCACACAACGCCGAACAAGTGAACGCTCTCATTCGTATGGCGTGGCATGATCGGACGAGCTTTGACCAGATTGAGGAAAAGACGGGGTGGACTGAGAAGCAGGTGATTAAACTGATGCGGCGCGAAATGAAGCCTTCGAGTTTTCGTATGTGGCGGAAACGGGTCAGCGGGCGTGTGACGAAGCATCGCCGCTTGTTCAAGGCACAGACGGGCGATAGTGAGTGAGTTGCCATCTTGCGCCGCACTGCAACCTAATTCATGTTGCGCTTAGCGGGAATAGACTTGGCACAGCCGTGCGGGGCTGTGGCTTCGCTTGGCACCTGTCTGTGCGCATCTGATGGACTCACTGAGGACCGGCGGCACAGACAATACCGAGCGAAGCGACACAAAACAATGTCTATGCTACAGGTCCCACC
>PWZW01000235.1 GCA_003567255.1 Puniceicoccaceae bacterium
GAGAAAGCAACAAAAGCGATGCGGGCAGACGATTCAACTCTCAAGCTTGATCCACCCTTTGCAGAAGACACAAAAAAAGCCGCCGGAGAAACGCACCAGCGGCTTTTTTGAAAAGAGTAAATTTCGCTCAGACTTAGTAATCGGTCACAGTCACCAAGCCCCAAAGCAAAGTGGTGCGATCGCCGGAAAAATTTTGGCGGTTCACCAACTCATCCGTACGCAGCTTGAAAGTGTTTGGACCAGTCGCAGTGTAGGCTGCGGGCTCGTATTTAATGATCCCGGCGAGGTTAAAGCCCTCGTCTTTGTAGGCGTAGTTGGAACGGGTTCCACAGCCTACCATTATTGCGGTGCTCGCGGCGACGGCGGAGAGAAGAAGCAGTTTCTTTTTCATGATAACAATTGGGGATTTCGTAAAAGTACGTGTAATATGCTAGCTGAAAAGAATACTTGGCAAGCCTATTTGTCAATTATCCGCTACCAAATAGGATCTTCCAGCCAAGCTTAGCGAATCACCGTTTCGTATTGCGAACGACACCAGCGATAGGCTAGCCTTTCACCACACTACAGGAATATGACCACCAAAACCGAAATAAACGTTCCCCTCCTTGATTTAAAGCCGCAGTACGAAAGTCTCCAGAATGAGTTGGACGCGGCCGTTAAAGAAGTTGTCCAGTCCCAATACTTCATCCTTGGTCCAAAAGTGGAAACCTTTGAAGCAGAGGTCGCAGGTTATTGTGGGTGCGCCGAAGCCGTGGGCGTATCCTCCGGCACAGACGCGCTCGTGGTGGCGATGATGGCGCTGGGTATCGGCCCCGGCGATGAAGTGATCACCTCTCCATATACATTTTTTGGTACCGTGGGCTCGATTGTGCGTCTCGGCGCGACCCCCGTTTTTGTGGATATTGATCCCGCCACTTTCAATCTTGATGCCGCTCACGTTGAGGCCGCGATCACCGAGAAGACCCGGGTTATTGCTCCGGTGCATCTCTTTGGTCAAACCGCCGATATGATTCCACTCCAGCGCATCGCGCGAGAGCACCACCTGGTCATCATTGAAGATGCGGCTCAGGCTATCGGTGCGCAGTACGATGGAAAAATGGCGGGCTCGCTCGGGCACGTCGGCTGTTTTTCGTTCTTTCCCACCAAAAACCTCGGTTGCTTCGGGGACGGTGGTATGCTCGTCACCGACGATGCCGTGCTTGCCCAGAAGGCAAAGTCTCTACGCAATCATGGGATGGAGCCCAAATACTATCACGAGCGGGTTGGAGGCAATTTCCGCCTCGACGCGCTACAGGCGGCTGTACTCAGCGTCAAACTCCCCCACCTCGATCACTGGCAATCGGCCCGGCAAGCCAACGCCGAAAATTACTACAAACTTTTCGCAGAAAACGACCTTACCCGCCCACTGGCTGCACTCGAAACCGGTCTTGAGGGGGGTGTGGTTCTCCCGAAGGTCGCGCCGAAGCGGAAACACGTCTTCAACCAGTTCGTCATTTACACAGAGCGCCGGGATGAATTACTGCAGTATCTGCGCACAAACCAAGTTGGGTGCGAGATATACTACCCGCTTTCTCTGCACATGCAGGAATGCTTCAGAAATCTCGGTTACGCGGAAGGCGACTTTCCCCACGCTGAGCGGGCCGCGGCAATGAGCCTCGCCCTGCCGATCTATCCTGATTTGACTGCAGAAATGCAAGCCCGTGTGGTGGAGGTGATCAAAACCTTCTTCAGAGATTAGCCCAGCCGCCTCATCCTTTGCACTCTTACCGTTGGCTCACGCTGAGCCTAGGTGCTTTTTTGAATATTTCCTGTGAAACGACTGACCCCGTATTTTCGGTACCTGATCCCCTGTCGCCTCCAATTTGGTTTAGCGATCCTCTTTGGTCTCCTATACTCAATCTCCTCTGGCTTTGGGATTCCGGTCATCACTCAATATGTTGTCCCCTTCCTTCTGGCCTCGGGAGATGATGGCCCAGCGTTCGGAGTGATTCTCGGAATTCTTTTGTTGATACCGGCGGTATTCGTCGTCCGTGCCGTGAGTAACTTCCTGAACGCCTACCTGATGGCTTACACCGGATTGCATGTGTTGGAAAGCCTGCGCGTCGATGTATTTAGAAAATTACAGACTTTGCCGATCGCGTTTTTTGGGGGGAATTCAGTGGGAGATTTAATGAGCCGCGTGACCAATGATTCCACCGTCCTCCAAGCCGGTCTTCTCAAAATTGTCGATGATCTGATTAAGGGGCCGGCCATGCTGCTGAGCACTGGAGCCGCTATTCTTTACCTCTCCTATCAGCAAAAGGAGATTGGTTTCATTTTGATCGTAATTGCAACCGTACCGGCTTGCATTTTCCCCATCCGCTACGTTGGAAAAAAGGTCCTGGCTAAAGCCCGGCTCGCCCAGACCGAAGCCGGAAGCATCAACCGGATTCTCAACGAAAACTTGTCCGCGATCCGCGAAGTCAGAGCCTACAATCTTGAGGAAAGAGAGATTGCACGCTTTGCGGTTAGTTGCCGCGCCTTCCTGAAACAGGTGCTCAAAACCGTAAAATATGATAAGTTTTTGACACCTTCGATTGAAGTGATTGCAGCGTTTGGCGTATCCGCCGCGCTGGCGGTCTCCATCATCAAAGACATTGACCCCGCAAACGTAGCCGCCTTGCTCGTGGCTCTTTACATGGGGTACGAGCCGATCAAAAAACTAGGCAACTTGAATACCACTCTGCGCCGCTCGGAAGCCTCGCTGGACCGCTTGGAATACATTCTTAAACACGATGATTCGGTGCCAGACGCCGCAAACGCCATCGCCCTGCCCCGTCCCAGGGGATCCGTGATTTTTCGGGACGTGTCCTTCGCCTACGACAATACACCAGTCCTCAACCATTTGGATATCGAAATCAAACCGCACGAAGTGGTGGCGTTGGTAGGCCCCAGCGGGGCTGGCAAAAGTACTTTCGCAAACCTCATTCCCCGGTTTTATGATCCGGTCGAAGGGACGGTCCTTATTGACGGCATAAACATACGCGACACCTCCAAACAGTCCCTACGGGCACACATCGCGCTGGTTTCCCAGGATGCCATCCTGTTTGACGACACCATCGAGAATAACATCCGACTCGGCCGCCCCGACGCCGATGCGGCAGCCGTGCGGGCCGCTGCCAAGGCCGCATTTGCGGATGAATTTATCGCAGAACTAGGTGAAGGCTACGCAACCATCGTGGGCGAGCGGGGATCACGCCTCTCCGGTGGCCAAAGACAGCGTATCTCCATCGCCCGGGCTTTTCTCAAGGATGCACCGATCATTATCCTCGATGAGCCAACCTCTGCGCTGGATTCTGAGAGCGAGCGAAAAATCCAACAGGCCCTCGAAACCCTGTCCAAAGGACGCACGGTGCTGATTATTGCCCACCGCTTTAGCACTATTCAACATGCGACCCGCGTGCTTGTTTTCGAAGCAGGGAACATCGTTGGCGATGGCACACACCAAAGCCTCTATGCATCCAACAATCTGTATCGCGGCCTTTACGACCTGCAAACCACCACAGCCCAAGGCGAGCCTCACTCGAGGGACTGAACCGATTCACCGCGTAACCTATCCCCGTTCTTAATTTCGCAAAACTGTTTATTTATGTACCGAATTTTCCTCTGTTTCCTGGCCCTCTGTAGCGCCTCTATTTTCATACCAAACCTCAAGGCCGCGAGCGATCCGATCCTGCTTGGTATTGACGTTTTGGAACGCTCAAACTTCCGTGCCATCAGTGGTAAGCGCGTCGGCCTGCTAACCCACCCCGCGGGCTTGAACCGGCGCGGAGAAAGCACCGTGGATGTTTTGCTCCGCGCCCAGAATGTTCGCTTGGTCGCTCTTTTTGGGCCGGAACACGGCATCTATGGCGATGAAGCAGCCAGCGTCCCCGTCGACGACAAAATTGATGCACGGACGGGACTCCCGGTCTATTCACTCTACGGGCAATTTCGCCGTCCAACGGCCAAAATGCTTGAAGATATTGATGTGATGGTGATCGACCTGCAGGACATCGGCGTCCGCTCATACACCTTCACCAGCTGCATGCGCTATACGATGGAGGCCTGTTTTGACCACGGTGTAGAGGTGGTTGTTTTGGATCGGCCAAACCCGCTGGGCGGCCTCAAAGCCGATGGACCGCCTCTCGACCGAAAGTGGCGAAGCTACGTGGGCGCTTTTCACGTGCCCTACGTACATGGACTCACCATCGGAGAACTTGCACGTATTTCCAAAGCAACCCCCGGCTGGCTGGAAGTCAGTGAGGACGTTCGCCGCGCGGGGCGCTTGACGGTCATTCCGATGGAGGGCTGGCGACGGTCCATGCTTTGGCATCAGACGGGCCTACGCTTCCATCCAACCTCCCCCTTCATTCCCGACCTGTCAGCCGTCCTTGGCTATAGTATGACCGGACTGGGCGCCCAGCTCGGAAATTTCTCACACGGCATAGGGACGCCCTACCCCTTTCGCTTCTTACGCTACTCAGGTAAAAGTCCGGAAGAAGTAAAGGCAGCACTGCAAAGACGAAATATTAGAGGCGTAGACTTTAGGATTGTGGAAACCCGGACCCGCGCTGGTGCGCCCGTCCGCGGTGTGTTGGTCGTCGTCCAGGATTGGGAAGCGTTGCGCCCGACCGAATTGAGCTTTCACATGATGCAGCAAACGGCCGCCTGGGAAGGGGCGGCAAGTCCTTTCCGTTCCGCCTCAGCAAACGAGATAGATCTGTTCAACAAACATGTCGGAAGCACCGCTTGGTGGGAGGAGATAAAAACACGGGGAGCCAATGCCCGGGTAACGGCGTTTGTCGATCAATGGACGAAGCACGCCCAAAACTTTCACGAGCAAACCCGCCCCTTCTGGCTGTACAAAAATTAGCCAGAGCTTGTGCTCACTCCGCGCGTGGGCAAGCGTCCGCAGGGGCACACAGCTACCGTTAGAAAGGAAAACCCACAGAGAAGTGGAGCGTTCCCTGTGGGTCGCTTGGACGACGATTGAAATTTCTTCCATACTCGAGGCGAATCGGTCCGACCGGACTCCGGTAGCGCAAGCCCACCCCGCCCGAGTAAACTTGCTCATCAAATCCGCCACCACTCGCCTGAACGGAGGAACTAAGCAGATCCACAAAGGTAACTACCGAAAAGTTGTCGACGAGCCTCTGCTCCAACTCGAAATTCCCCAAAAGGTAGGTCTCCGCACCGATCTGATTTCCGGCTGCATCCACCGGCGAAGCTTCGCCCTGTTGGTATCCACGAACCGTATTTTCTCCACCAAGAAAAAAGCGCTCGTTAAACGGAATGTTCCTCTCGGATGATTCGAAGGAGAAGAGATAGCCATAGCGTAAGGAGACATGAAAAATCAGGCCATTTCTAAAGGGACGGTGATAACTGGTGAACGCCTCAAATTTCTGAAAATTTACATTTCCACCAAAATATTCATTAGAGACCTTTAAAACGCTTCCAACACTGTAGCCACGCTCCGGGTACAGACTGTTGTCTCGTCGATCCATAGTACCCCGCAAGCTGAAAGCGGCGACCGTTGCACGTTCTCGGGTTTCAAAATCTGAACTTACGTTACGCCGGGCATCTTGACCCTCGATACCGTACTCAAGGGCAGTTAAAATTCCC
This sequence comes from Puniceicoccaceae bacterium, assembly GCA_003567255.1. GTDB lineage: Bacteria > Verrucomicrobiota > Verrucomicrobiia > Opitutales > Coraliomargaritaceae > T3Sed10-183. The sequence continues at coordinate 5,644 of PWZW01000235.1, forward strand.
TGCGAAGGGAAATTGACCGAGGTACCCACGGTCAACCCTACCGTTGTCCGCTCAAAGGTGATTTCCTCGCGGAAAGAATAGCGAGCCCGGCTAAAGCCTATCAAATCTGTCCCAAATAATTGCGGGACCACATAACGGCTGCTGAGCCCTCGTGCCTTGACGCTTTGCTTGCCATCAAATTCGTAGCGGTGCGCACGGCCAAAAGGGTTCACATGCTGCCACCGAAAACCCACCCGCGCGAGTTCGTACGAACCCCAACCAGCCAAGAGGCTAAGCTCTTTCCGCAGGCCGGGGTTGAGTTGGTAGGTTACACTGCGCTGGTCCTCTGAGACCTGCTCCGTCGTGTAATCAACGGTTTGAAAAATACCGAGAGCGAGGAGCCTGCGCCGAGCCGCGTTGATCTCGACCAAGTCCAGGGGCTCACCCTGCCTCAGCTCGGCCTGACGGCGGAGCACCGATTCGCGTAGTTTTTCCTCACGGGCGAAGGTCACTTCGTCGAGATAGATCTTTGGGCCACGGGTTAAGTGAAAGCGTAGAACCCGCTCAACCACACCCTCGGTTGCCGGTGACTCCTCCTCAACCACGACCGAAACGCGGGCATCTGGATACCCTTCTCGGTAGGCCCGGTTGAGTATCATCTGACGCTGCTCACGTTCCCAATCCCTCGTATGGAGGACGTCCTCGGGAACACTTTCGGAGACGATCTCGCCGTCCATCAAACTGTCCGTTTGGATA
>PWZW01000047.1 GCA_003567255.1 Puniceicoccaceae bacterium
AGGAGACGCGCGGCGGCCGTGACTGGAACAGCCTTCTTGTCGTCAGGAATCGGCAGTCCACCCTCGGCGACATGAAAGACGCCCTTGGTCGTGCGGCGGTCGCTCTTAGGATTATGAAGGACACCCTGTGCGATTCGGTAGGAATCAATAATGGAAGAGCTGAAGTGATCTCCACTGGCTGGGAGCGAAACCATCCGGGCGATACCATGGCGGTCGAGCACGAAGGTATTGTTAGGCAAGCGGGGCATCGGGGTATCCTCAGCCTCGGCAAAATAGCGATTAATAAAATCCTGAATACGCCCGTCGCAAGGAGGAAGGTAGTCGGCAAGTAAGCGGGTTTTCTCGCGGTAGCTAGCCAAGAGTGAGCTTCCCATTCCGTGAAAGCTTGAGCCCTGAGACGTTTCATTGATCGAAGCTCCCATCGCGGAGAGCTTCAAATTCACGTAATCAAACAGCGCAGCGTCTTCGTTGATAGGTGCCGCGTTTTCTTGAGATAGGCCGAGTTGTGTTACCAGATTCATGATGCTGTATTTCGATTGGGCTTGTATGGGTGAGTGGCCCCGGAGTGAGGCCACCCACGTATCGTTAGGCTTTCAAAACCTCGCCGTCCGGTCAAACCTCCAATCAAGGATTTAAGAGCGGAAAGCATTTGAATCTGCAACTTGACGTAGAGGATCCATAGCGAAAGGGTGCGCACGTTCATTTCGTCCGGGTGCATATTCGAGTCGGCGGCTTGCCTCTGGAGTCTCGCGATGCCCACCGGTTACGCTTTTTGGCATGCGCTTCCAGAAAAAGGAAGGTGGGCTACGGTTCATCCGCAAAAAAAAAGAAATTTTATGCCCCCTACATCGATTCGTAGAATTTCTATTGGTGCATGCGTGGGATTGACCCGATGGCACTTAGCGGCATCCTCGGTGTCTGCCCAGATTTGAGGTATTTAAACCGCAACGCTCCTGATTTCTGATTATGATCAAAATCTTTTCCCAGCCTACGACTTTTCTGCTCATTCCTTTGATTTTGGCGGCAACGCCGTCTTTGTGCGAAAGTCAGAGCGAGTTTAACGCCGATGTTTGGTTACGCGCGAATGCCATGGAAACGGTCGAGGGGCGCCTAGGTAGAGTGTTGTCGCGCTATTACGAAGGTGGCCTCGGCGGCGCCGATGTCTATGAAAGAGTCGAAAGTTTTCGGTTTGAAGGCGTTTACCGGACGGAGGCGGGGGAGTTTCCGATACGGGTATTCAAGAAAAAGCCCAACTTGATCAAAATCTCCATTACGCTCCCGGGGCAAAATTCGTGGACCATGGGGTATAATGGAAAAGTCGCCTGGCAGCAGCGTCCAGACGTCAACGAGGGTAGTCCTGAGAAAATGGATGCAGCGCAAAGGGACCGTTTTTTAGTCGATTCCGTCTTTATCAGCCATCTGCTCTATCCCAAGCTGCCATGGAAGGAAATTGAGCTGGTCGACACCGTTCCTCTAGACGGGCGGGTTTGCCACAAGATCGCGGTACAGCTTCCGGGAAATTATGTGGTTACGTATTTTGTCGATGTCCGGTCTAATAAAAAGTATAGCGTCGTCACCACCGACAAAAGCACAGGCCGGGTGACCACAAGTAAGCTAGAGGACTTTGTGTCGGTGGGGGGCATGCCGATCAATCGGCGGGCGATCAATATCGAAGATGGGGAGGTCACGTCGACCATAGAGATAGATCGAATTGAGACAAATGTTGGCTTGGCGACGTGGATTTTTGATATGCCGGAGCACTGAGTTCGTCGTAGCCTGCCAATCCGCAGCGGTGGATTTGCTTTTAAGCATTGGGCAAAGCCTTGGTGTTGACTCATGGGGCGGAAGGGCCGAAAACTTAGCCATTTCCCAATGCAAACTCCAAAAATACAGCAAGACGCTCCTGAGCCACGATTCAAGCCACTGCTTTTTGCCAGTGCAGTGATTGCTTTGGTGTGGAGTGCGGTACTCTTGTACGCTGGTGCCTTTACCACGACAATCGGTGCGGGCATGGCTTTTCTGGACTGGCCCTTGTCCAACGGATCCTTAAATCCCGAAGGGTGGACTCAGGATTTGGATGAATTTGCCGAACACAGCCATCGGCTCGCTGCTAAAGTTATCGGGTTATTGGCAATTGGAATTGTTGTGGTCTTTCTAACGTACGAGCGGCGTCGCTGGGTGCGTTGGCTTGCAGTCGCGCTTTTGGTGTCGGTTATCTTACAGGGGGGCTTAGGTGGTTTAAGGGTCCTCTACGACCAGCTTAATACGGGCGCAGAGAGTAACGTGGTCGCCCAGACCTTTGCGGTCATGCATGCGATGGGCGCTCAGAGTGTGGTGCTTATGTTGACGGTATTGGCAGTGGTCTCGGCCCCATTATGGTTTCGCGGAAAATCCCATTGGGGCGCCTTTGATCCGAAAGGCTTATATCGCTTTGGCTGCGTGCTCTTGGTGGGGGCGATGGTCACTATTTTGATCGGGGCGATTATGCGGCACATCGGCGCTGGCCTGGCCCTGGTGCATTTCCCTCAGGCAAGTGCCGAGGGGGCATGGTTTCCGGCGGAGTTTACCTTTCCGGTTGCGGTACATTTCCTGCATCGGACGTTCGGGGTAATCCTTGGATTGGCGATTTGCGTATATGGAGTCCTTTACTTCCGTGCGGCAGGGGGGAACTGGGTTTTAAGATCCATCGGACTTTTGCCTATTTTTCTGACTGGGCTGCAGATATGGTTTGGGTGGTTAATCCTGGCCACACTTCGCAATCCTCACGTCACCACACTGCACATGTTGAACGGCGCTTTTTTGATGGCTGCCCTCTGCGCCAGTGTTTGTTTGGCGCGACATCGCGGTTGGGTAAGTTCGGTAGAAAGCATTCCTTCCGGCGATGGTTTGGCAGATAGTAGACAAAGCTCCCGAAGCGCCGAAATGCCTGCCGAACCAGTACCCTCGAAAGCTTCCTAAGATGGTGCGTTTGACGAGAGCAAACGTGCGGACCGCATTATTTTCGCACTGTCCCCAAGCCATGGGCTGTCTTGTGGAAGCTGATTAAGATGAGCCATTCGAAAGCATCATCAGAAACCGAAGCGGGCCCGGCGGCGCCTGCCCGAACGGGTGGGTTCAGGGTGTGGTGGGAGCTGACAAAACCCAGGCTTGCATTGATGTCTACCCTGACGGCAGCAATAGGGTACATTGCTGCGCCGGTTGGCGTGAGTTGGGTTGGGCTATGTTTACTGGTGATTTCCATTTTTCTCTCTGCCGGAGGGGTGTTGACCCTAAATCAGTGGTGGGAGCGGGCGGTGGATGGCTTGATGGAACGCACCAGAGCGCGGCCCTTGCCGACCGGGCGGGTGTCGATCGTGGGGGCGGGTTGGTTTGGGCTCGTCTTAGTTTTAGCCGGCTTACTGATCCAGTGGTGGGCCTTCCACCCATTGGCACTTTTTCTCAATTTTATAACCGTCACGAGTTACCTGCTGCTCTACACCCCGTTGAAGCGGGTTTCGCTTTATTGCACGCACGTGGGGGCATTGCCGGGAGCGCTCCCTCCCTTGATCGGCTGGTCTGCGGCGACGGGCACTGTGGATGGGCTTGGATTTTGGCTATTTATGATCGTGCTGCTTTGGCAAATGCCCCATTTTTTTGCCATCTCATGGATGTTCCGGGAGGATTATGCGAGGGGCGGTATTCGCGTACTTTCAGTTACCCATCCTAACGGGCGTCGACTCATCCTGGAGACCGTCTTGTTCAGTATTTTACTGGGAATCGTGACGCTCTGGCTGTTTTTTGCGGATTACGCGGGCTGGGCTTACTTATTTGTGGCGGTAGTGCTATTTATTTGGCTGATTTTTGAAAATTATCGGTTTGCCAAAGAGGTCCTCCATGGGGAGGGAAAATCGCGCCTTTTCCTTTTCAGCTTGTTATATCTACCAGTGTTATTGGTTGCTTTGCTTTTGGGGTGACGATTTGTGGCGGGAGGCAGGGAAAAGCGTGGGCGGTAAGCTGTGGCTTCCCTACAAAATGATTTTCAGATTTGAACATTGAGCGTTTGCCGGTGGTTTGGTTAATTTCTGAAAACCATGGGAAAGCAGTTTCAACTAGACCTACCACGCCGCCCTCGCCGCCTCCGTCGGAATAAGCAAATTCGTGGCCTTTGTACGGAAACTGAGCTGTCCCCGCAGCATTTAATCCAGCCCCTCTTCGTGGTTGATGGCGAGGTGGAGGACGTCGCAGTGGAATCAATGCCCGGGGTGGTGCGACAGGGCATCAGTCGCTGTTGCGAAACTGCCCGCGGGCTTATCGACTTGGGGATCTGCAGTGTCGCGCTTTTCCCGAGCCTTGATCAAAGTTTGAAAGCCGACAACGGGAGGGAAGCGCTGAATCCAGAGAGCTTGGTCTTGCGAACTGTGCGCGCATTAAAAAAAGCTCTTCCAGAGCTGGTTATTTTTGCTGACATTGCACTTGATCCTTACACCACTCACGGACACGACGGCTTGGTTGATCGGGTGTCCGGGCAAGTCGTGAATGACGCAACCGTAGAGATTTTAGCGGAGATGGCTATTTTGCATGCCGAAGCCGGCGTCGATTTTGTGGCGCCCTCCGACATGATGGACGGACGGATCGGAGCGATCCGGGAAGCGCTGGACGGGCATGGATTTACGGAAACGGGCATTCTCGCGTATTCGGCGAAGTTTGCCTCGGCCTTTTACGGTCCCTTCCGGGATGCGGTGGGCAGCGCGAAAGGTGCGGGCGCGCCCCCCCTGGATAAAGGTGCTTACCAGCTAGCCCCCGGAAATCGCCGCGAAGCACTCATGGAGGCTGCGCTCGACGAAGCTGAGGGCGCGGATATACTTATGGTGAAGCCGGCGGGCGCATATTTGGATATCATTCGTGAAATACGCGACACCAGCCTTCTTCCATTAGCTGCGTACCAAGTCTCCGGAGAGTACGCGCAGATTCATGCCGCTGCACAGCTCGGGTGGTTGGATTTGCGTGCTGCGCGGGATGAGTCCCTGCTGGCCATTCGACGGGCTGGGGCGGATATGATTCTGAGTTATTTTGCTGAAGCCTATGCCCGTGATTACTCAGGTATTTAAAGCGTGTGGACCCATGGGTATGCCCGTACAATAGACAGACGGGAATTGGCGAACTTCTTGCTTACCCAATGATGCAGACCATCGCCGCAGCCGCAGCCAAAGCCAAAGGAAATAATCGTTAACATGGAAACATACGCTCCCTTAATCAGTACCGCGATCTCCATCGCGATCATTTTAACCGTTGGCATCGCTGCCTACGTTGCCGCAATCCGGGCGACGAACTTCGCTGGTCAACGTGCCAGCATCCCTCACATGGTGTTGAATCCCTTGAGGACGATGATCAAGGGATTGGTCATCGTGATCATTGCCACGCTCGTTCTTGGACAATTCGGAATTGAGCTAATGTCTATCGTAACCGCAACGCTGGCGATGATCGCGATTGGGTTTTTTGCGGTGTGGAGCATGGTCAGTCACATCACAGCGACGGTCTTTCTCGTCATCTTAAAACCTTTCAACATGAACGACCACATTCAGTTTGCGGGAGAAGAGACGAAAGGAAAGGTTGTCGATATCAACTTGTTTTACACGGCATTGGAGACGGAAGAAGGCGACCGGTACCAAATTCCCAACAACTTATTTTTTCAAAAAGTGCTCAGGCGCAAGCTTTCGGAAAAGGCAAAGGTTGTCCCAATTGGGGAACATCTTGGGGAAGAGGATAAAGATTCCAAGGTGTAAAACAGAGCGTTTCGCACTTGCTGGCAAAGCGTAGGATGCCTTTGCTCGCGCTATGTCTGTTTTGCCCGAAGACCTCGTCGAGGTGGTGCCGATTTCCGGCTTCGATAAGGCGCTCGCTTACGGGGTGCCGGCGACGTGTCGTGGGCGGGTAGTGCTTGGTTCATTGGTGCGTATCCCGATTCGTCGCCGTCAGGAAATGGGCATCGTGACAAGGATTGGTTCAGACGAGGTGGTGCCGCCGGGAAAGCTTAAACTTTTGCTGGAAGTGGTTCAGGAATTACCGGTCCTCACCCCTGAGCTCATCCAGCTCTACCGATGGATTCTGCATTATTACGCGGCGACTCCGGAAAGTGTGCTTGAGACCATGATACCCTCGGTGATCCGCCGGGGAATGCGTCCTCAAAAGCGACGCTATCTAAAGGTTTTGAAAATGCCGGACCCGGAGGCACTGGCGGCACTGGAAAAACGGGCACCTAAGCAGGCTGCCTTGTTATCTTTCCTGAATCAGCAGATCACACCGGTTCAAAGGGCTTTAATCCTGAAACGGATGAAAATCGGTGTGGCCGCCTGTCAGGCCCTGGTGACCAAGGGGTAT
>PWZW01000104.1 GCA_003567255.1 Puniceicoccaceae bacterium
AAAATTGAATATGTGATTTACAATTTTCACGAAATTTATTTGGGCGAGTGTTCTGGATAAACCGGGCGACGCCGAGTGACTGGCATAGCCTGACAATCCACGGAGCAAATGCGAACGTGCGGTCTTTGATGTCGCCTGGCTCCGCTATTTTACTTCTGCGCAGCGACGAAAGTTTCGGATACGGGATTTACTCAGATAGTTATGCAAGCCGATTGAGAAGTTCGAAGGAAAAACGTTAAGTAATTGCTAAGGGAGCAGCGGAGCTGCGGACGGAGCGAGGCAGCAAGTAGATGGTGCGCCGCAGGCGTTCCCGGAACGAAGTGGAGGGTGACTGAAGTGGGCCCTATGGGCGACTGAAGGAACAAATGGAAGTTGGGATATGCGCCCTTTGGGCTGGATATGGGATGGTGGATGGGTCGGATGAAGGCGGGTTATTTTCGGGAATGGAGCCAATCCCTGCCTTTGCTGGTAAGGCGATAGCGCTGGGTGGGGCTGCGAGGGGAGTCGGGCTGTGTGCTTTCGATCCAACTCCCTTCGAGTGCGGGGGTGAGGTAGTTTTTCCGAAAGGTTTGGGCGTGCGAGAGCTTGAGCGTTTTCATGAGTTCGGCGCTGCTTCGCTCGCCTTCGCCAATCGCCTGAATCAGGCGTTTTACTTGGTCGTTTACTTGGTCGTTTACTTGGTCGGTCCCGATCGCTTGTTGGATCGATGCGTTGATGGCGTCGAGCATGAATTCAACGAAGGCAGTGGCCTGCCCTGTTTTGTCGGATTCGGCGAGTTTGCTGTAGTAGGCGCTTTGTCGGTCCCGGACAATGGTTTCCACGGGGAGGTAGGCGAAAAAGGATTTCCACTCCCTCAATATGAGCGTTTGCCAGAGGCGTCCTATACGCCCGTTACCATCGGCGAAAGGGTGGATAAATTCCAGTTCGTAGTGGAAGACGCAACTGGCCACGAGGGGGTGCTCGTCTGTTGCTCGAACCCAATTAAGAAGGTCACTCATCAGCTGCGGCACCCGCTCTGCGGGAGGAGCGAGATGGACGATCTCTTCCCCCTGTGCGACCCCGACACTACCAGTGCGATAAATTCCGGGTTCATCGACTAGGCCCGCCATCAGTTGTTTATGCGCTTTGAGCAGGTCTTTAGGGGACGCTGATTTAAATGTGTCGAGTGCTTCATACGCAATAAACGCATTTCGCACTTCTTGCAGTTCCTTCGGATGCCCTAGCACGCTTTTGCCGTCCAGCACTGCGGTGACTTGCTCAAGGCTGAGTGTATTCTGCTCGATTTCAAGCGAGGCTTGGATCGTGCGGATACGGTTGGCCCGGCGAAGTTGTGGGGTTAGGGTTTGTTCTGAGATCGTTGTGTATCTACCGATACTTTCGCTGATCTCCGCGACTAGTTTCAGTATCGTCGGGCTGCGTTGTTAGGGTGGTTCGTAGGCAGTCATCGGATTTCTGGAAGAGTCGGTGCAACTTCGGATGCGTGGTCTTTAATCCGAAATGGAGTCGTCAGGAGCCAGAATTCAGGAGTCAGCATTGATGGGGTGAATTGGGATTCGAGCATCACTTAGACAGTTATGCGAGCCGTTTTGGAAGTTGGAAGGAAAAAGGGGTAAGGGAGCGCAGCGGAGCTGCGGACGGAGCTTCGCTTGATGCTCAATGCTTGATGCTGGATGGGGAGCAGCGGAGCTGCGGCGCGGTCAGGCCTCCTCTGGTCATCCTTAATCCTTCATCCTTAGCAAACGGGGACTTGTTGTAAGTCTAGTTTACTCCGTTTTCAGCCTTGATGGAAAACCGACAAACGGAAGGCACTGCCTGTCGTAAAACCGAAGAAGAGGTCTAACCGATCAGGCCGCGGGCTGCCGTCACGGCACCGTCACTGAGACGGGGCCTTGCTCGGGACTGAGGCTCAGGATGTAGGGCGCGGCGCGGGTAACCCAGGTTTTGGGTGAGGGCGAGGCGCGGGCACTGCTGCCAAAACACGACCGCAGCATGTCGGTGTCGATCACGCCTGGGTTGACGGCATAGGCGGCAAGACCGTCGGGCAGCTCTTCGGCGAGAGCTTGAGTGAGGCCTTCGATAGCCCACTTGCTCGCGCAGTAAGGGGCGACTTGCGGAGACACACTGCGCCCCCAACCAGAGCTTACATTAACGATCACTCCCCCACCCGCTTTGATCAACCGGGGTACGGCGGCACGGATGACGTGGTGGACGCCCGATACGTTCACCTTCATTAACTTTGTAAACTCGGCTGACGGCACTTCCCAGAGCGGGGCGTTTTCGTTGATCAGGGCGGCGTTGTTCACAATCCGGTTTGGTTTTTCCGCACTCGCAAAACAACCTGCTATCCACTCCGTCACCTCGGCGTCCACACTGACATCCACAACACTAAATCGGTGGGGTGCGGGGTATTTTGCGTTCAGCTCCGCAACCGCTTCTGCGGAACGACCACAGCCGTAAACGGTGTGCCCCTTGGCCACGGACCAATCGCACAAAGCGCGGCCGAGGCCACGGGTAACCCCGGTGATGGCGAGACAGGTCGATGGCGACTTTTCCATTTGGCAAAGTTTGAAATAAATCGGACGAATAGCAATGCGCGTACATCACAAACCAACGCAGCCTTGACCGGAGGCCACCCACATCTGAATTTGACAGGTGTATGCCACTTTCACTCAAAGCTTACCTCAATCGCAAGGCCCGTGAAAATGCCCGGAGGCGTATGGCGCGGCTGGTCGAATACTTTGAGGGCTCCACCCTTCTGGATCTGGGAGCGGCCGAGGGCTGGTCGGGCGAATTTGCCGCGGAGCACGCCAGCATGCAGGTCCAGCTGCTCGATGTGGTCGACCTTAACCGTACCCAACTTCCCCATACGCTTTACGACGGACACACGCTACCGTTCGCGGATAACGCTTTTGATACCGTCACCATTATGCTGACGCTCCACCACTGCACCGAGCCGACAACCGTGCTTAAGGAGGCCATTCGGGTTGCCCGGCGGCGAATCATCATCACCGAATCGGTCTATCGAACCGCAGTGGGGAAGGCCCTGCTTACCTTGCTCGACGGCGGTTACAATGGACTGCGCTCCAATGGTAGGATGCCCCCGGCACTGCACTTTAATACAGCCGAAGGGTGGAAGCATGCCTTTGCTGAGGCAGGGGTCTCCTGTCACGATGCGTGGGAGACGTTTCGCTGGTTCCACAGACAGCACGGGTTTGTTTTGGAAAAGGTTTCCAAGGACTGAAATTTCCTTCGCGCTCCCCAGCCTAGCGGATTGCCTAAGCCGTTAATTCGTTCATCCTCCTTCGAGCATGGTTGAACATTTTATCGAAAGTAGGCAGAATCCGCAGGTCAAAGCGCTGGTTCGTTTGCGCGACCGGAAGCATCGCGACCGGCAGGGGCGTTTTATCGTGGAGGGCTTGCGGGAACTGGAGCACGCCTGCGAGGCGTCTGTGCCGATCGACACCCTTTACTTCTGCCCGGAGCTTTTTCCGAGTGACCAGCACGCGGAATTTGTGAACCGTTTCCGCACCTTTGCGGGAACGGGCGAAGGCCTTGCCCGGGTCAGCGCGGCCGTCTTTGAAAAGATTTGTTACCGAGAGGGACCGGACGGCCTGCTCGCCACGGCGCAACCAAACAACCACACGCTTACCCACCTAAAGCTATCCCCAAATCCACTCGTGCTTATCCTCGAAGGGATTGAAAAACCGGGTAACCTGGGGGCTATCCTGCGCACAGCAGATGCCACTGGGGTGGATGGCGTTATTCTTGTCGATTGTATTATCGACCTCTATAACCCGAATGCGATCCGTGCCTCACAGGGGCTGATTTTCCAAGTACCGATCGCTTTTGCCGAGGCCGAGGGCACAAAGACCTGGCTGGCAGAGCGGAAGATTATCCCTTATGCCCTGACGCCCCACGCGCGCGACACTCTCTGGCAGTCCGACTTAAGCGCCGCCACCGCCATTGTTATGGGGGCAGAGGACACCGGCTTGAGCGAGACTTGGCTGAACGAAAACGTACGCGGCCTGCGCATACCTATGGCGGGGCGTGCGGATTCCCTCAACGTCGCTGCGGCGACGGCGGTCTGCCTGTACGAGGCACAGCGGCAACGCGCGTCCGCAAGCTAAGCCTTCTCCCTCCATGGGCGTGACCCGGGCTGAAGGAAAACCATTACGGTGCTTGACACTGAACGCACGTTCATGCTAAACGTCTGTACACCATGAAGCACCTCACTGAACGACAATCAGAAATCCTCCAGTTCATCGATCACTATGAGGGGACGCGTGGCTACTGGCCGAGCATCCGCGACATTCAGTTACGCTTCCACTTTAAAAGCACCAATGCCGTTATGGGCCATTTGAGGGCACTCGAGAAGAAGGGTTACATCGGGCGCATCCACGGACAAGCCCGCACTTTTCGGCTACTCCATCGCGTGGCGCCTTCCAACGACGAAAAGGATATGCCGGAAGACGCGATTGAGCTGAAAGAGCTTCCCGTCTATGGAAACATTGCTGCCGGTTATCCGGATCAAGTGGAGTCGGGTGGCGAAATTGGTCGGCTACAGGTGGATGTGCAGACGGCGGGATTTAGTCGGAGCCAACGAAGTTTTGCACTCAAAGTCCGCGGAGAAAGCATGATTGATGCGGATATTCGCGATGGCGACTTTGTCATTATTGAGCAAAGAGAACCCCGGGATGGTGATATTGTCGCTGCGTTGATTGATGGAGAAACGACCCTAAAGCGCTTCATCCAAAAATCAGGAGAGCCTCCCTACCTGAAAGCGGAAAACGCCGCTTTTCCAGAGCTTTACCCAATCAACGACCTTTCCGTGCAGGGCGTCGCCAAGGCTTTTTTACGTAGCTTGTAAGGGCAGGTGCACTCCCCATCGGCTCCGGAAATTGCAGCCCTACTCAATCAAGGAGGACCGGACCAGGAGCCAATCCCCGCCTACTTTCTGCCAGAAGAGTTCGTAGCGGTGACTGCGTGAAGAAGGTTCGCCTGCGGTAACCATACGCGCATGCGCTTCGACGCTGGAGATCGCATGCTCACGATCATCGTGCACGCGGATCTCGTGCCCGCGCAAATTGATTTCAAGCAATTCCACCTGAGCGCGCGCGGCGACAACGGTTCCGGCGAGGGCCTCTCCCTCGACACGAAAGGTCCGCCCGGGAAGGTACTGAAGCTCTGCACCATCCTGAATGTAGCCACGCAGGCGACGGGCACGGCCCAGACTCTCAATCTGGGATTCCCCGCCCGATTTACTCACAATTTCCGCAATTGCGGAGAGGTTTTGATGAATTTGCCGCACATCGCGATCGACCGACATAAACCGCCAACCGATAAAGAGGATCAACAGGACAGAGAGGACGATGATGGACTTGGTTTGGGTATTCATGTGTCCGTCCGAAAATGGATGTTCACCCACGCAGCGCAACCGCAAAGCCACGGCCAAGCTCAGAGATTGACAACCATGCCCCCCTGCATCATCTAACCCCCATGATTTGGCGGCATTTTCCCAATCTATTGAGTCGCTAAGAAAACCGAACCCCTCGTAGCTACACCCACCCATGTTTGCCTCACTCTCCCGCAGTTGGGAATACACCAAGCTCAGCCTCAGCGTGTTGAATAAAAACCGGCACCTGATTATATTCCCTATCCTATCTGGCATCGCCTCCCTGCTGGTGATGGCCTCATTCTTTTTTCCCCTTTGGCAAACCGGCTTGCTCGCCGAATGGACGAGCGACACGGACGCCACTCTGGGCGATGCGGTCTTTTATGTGACGGTGTTTTCGTTTTATCTGCTGAATTATTTTGTCATTATCTTCTTCAACTGTGCGCTGATCTTCGCCGTGATCCGCTATTTGCAAGGAGAGCAGATCACCCTGAAATTTGCGATTCAGGATGCGCTCAGTGTGATCCACCAAATTTTTGGGTGGGCCTTCCTTTCGGCGGTTTTCGGACTTTTGCTCAACGCCCTCGAACGCAACCAAAAGGTCGGGCGCTTGGTTACGTCTCTACTCGGGAGCGCTTGGACCGCCCTTACCTACTTCGTCCTCCCCGTGATTGTGGTGGAAAGAATCGGTCCTGTTCCTGCGGTAAAACGCTCCATCGGCATTTTGAAGAACGAATGGGGCACCGCCCTGATGGGTAATTTCTCCCTCGGATTTATTGGCTTCTTATTGATGTTACCGGTGTTTTTAGTGGCCGCGGCGGTCGCTTACCTTGGGTTCCAGACCGGCACGACCGTGGGTATGGTTTTTGGGTTTGGTTTAGGCGGTATGCTAATGATCTGTGGGCTCGCTGCCGACGCGGC
>PWZW01000238.1 GCA_003567255.1 Puniceicoccaceae bacterium
AGTCCGTGTTTTTACCACGACGATTGGCCACCACACCGAAACCATGGCGACCGACACTTACCTGGATCTATTGAGTCGCGGCATCCTGTGGGCTGCCGGAGGCACGGATTAAGTAACCGAAGCTTATCAAAATGTATTTTTATCGCGCTAGCTCATGTTAAAGAATCAAATCCTACAAACGCTCTGCTGGGGGACCTTTATAAGCTTGGGCACTGCCTGTGCGACGGTGGCGACGCCGTCGGCAAACAGTGTTCACTTCAAACACGACACTGAGGCCGCCACCATTCAGGTTTTCATGAGAGGCGAGCATTTTACCACTTACAACTACGGAGATGCGCGCCACTTTCCGTTTCTCTGGCCAGTCAAGGCCGAAGGGGGTGTCGGCGTGACGCGCAACTTTCCCATGGGTGAGGATACACCTTCCGTGCGAGATCATCCGCATCACCTCTCGCTCTATCTGACTTACGGAGTATTAAACGGCTATGACTTCTGGCATGCCGGACGCAGTAACTCCGGCGTTATACGCACCACCGATATTGAAGTGGGGCAAGCGGAAGGCTATGCCTACATACGCTCGCAGAAAGACTGGCTCGGAGGAGCGGACAAGGTGCGGGTTATGGAAGAGGTGCGGGAACTGCGCTTTTATGACAGTGAAGCTTCAGCGCGTCGCTTTGACTTTATCTCAACCTTCAAGGCCACCGAGGGCGACGTGACCTTTGGGGACACAAAGGAGGCTATGATTGCCTTCAGGATGCGCCCGGAGATCGACGGCAATCGGGGAGGAGGATTGCTAACGAACGCTGCCGGATTACAGGGTGAAAGCGAGGTTTACGGACGGCCGAGTCCGTGGATGGATTACTCCGGCGAAATCAGCGGCGTTGGCATGCGTGGCATTTCGCTCTTCGACCATCCCTCCAATTTTCGTCCCGCACAATGGCATGTGCGTGATTACGGTTTGGCTGCTCTCAGCCCTTTCGCCACCCGTTCGGTCGCTCAACCAGCGGGCGAGGATGGCCAATACACGCTGCCAAAGGGAGCGTCGCTGACGTTCCGTTATGGTTTTCTAATCCACAGCGGAAATCATGAAGAGGCTAATGTAGCTGGGCAATACCAACGCTTCCTCGAAAAACACTCGAAATAACCCCAATAAATATAAAATGAATCGTAGATCTTTTATTAAACGTACCGTAGCCGCAACCAGCGTCCTTGGTTTCCCGACCATCATTCCGAGTAATGTATTGGCACGAAATGGAAATCCGGGTGCCAATGACCGTATCGTGACTGCGGTGATCGGCGCGGGTTCGATGGGTACGGGGCATATCCGCAATTTGAGCGGACGTAGCACGGTTGCGGCGATCGCTGATGCCTACCTGCCGCACGCCAACAGGGGTGTTAAATGGTTACGTGACAATGATCGTGTGGCGCCGGGGCATACCGTAGAAGCCTATCAAGATTACCGCCGGATTCTGGAACGCGATGATATTGACGCGGTCCTCATCGCCACCCCGGAACACTGGCACATCCTGCAGGGCATCCATGCCGCTCAGGCCGGAAAGCATATTTACTGTGAAAAACCGCTCAGTCAGTCGATCTGGCAGGGGCGTCAACTGGTTAAGGCCGTGGAGAAATACCAAGTCGTCTTGCAGACGGGTAGTCAGCAGCGCTCCAGTATTGTTTCTCACCGTGCGATCACGCATTTGCGCAACGGTAGCATCGGTAAGATCAAGCGCGTCATCGCCAGTGACTACAGGGGGCCGCAACACAATGGCTGGCCGGGCGAAGCGATTCCTGAGGGCCTCGACTGGGACTTGTGGTGTGGCCCGGCTGAAAAGCCTGAATTCAATCGTTCGATTTGGTCAAATGCGGGGGACATGGAACCTTGCTGGAGCGGGGTTATTCTCTTTGCTGGTGGGGATATGACCGACCGCGGCGCACATGGCCTCGATCTCATCCAATGGGGCCTCGGGATGGACGAAAGTGGACCGGAGGAAGTCTGGGTCGAAGGAGATCCCTACGAAAAGATGGTCAGCACTCCGGATAATCCAGGGGGACGACGCGGCGGCCCCAGTACGCCCACCGTTTATATGAAATACCCTGGAGACGTCATTGTTGAGTTTTCCGGTGGCGACCATTTTGGTGCTGTATTTAATGGCGAAAACGGCCAAATCGACGTGAACCGGAGCCGGGCGTTGTCCGACCCCGCTGATTTGGTCCGTCAGCCCCTCGAAAATCCAGCTATCGAAATCTATCGAGGCTACGAATACGCACGTCGGACGGATCACACGGATAACTGGCTCGATTGCATTCGTAACGGTGGCACTCCGGTCGCCAGCGCAGAGGTCGGACAGCGCTCGGCGACGATCTGTCACCTTGCCAACATCGCCCGGTGGGTCAGTGGTATCACTGGCGAGACCAACCAAAAGCTCAAGTGGGACGCTGTCAACGAGCGCTTCACCAACAGCGACGTTGCCAACCAGTTTGTCCGCACGCCCGGTCGCAAAGGTTACGAAATCCCGGAATACGTTTAAAGCACATATAGGAGCACCTATAGAAAAGCACGGCTTCGGCTGCGAAGCATCGTAGCCGAAGCCCTTTGGCTTTGGTCAAGCGCTACCAAACGCGAAGGCGTTCGGCTACCAGAGGACCAAACGCGAGGGCGGGGCGTGGACTGGTCCTGGCAGCAGCCGGTCCGGTCTTGTCGGCTGCGCTGCGGAACGGCTACCGTTTTCGTAAGTTCGAGGCGAACCATCGTAGCCGAAGCCCTTTGGCTTTGGTCGAGCGCTACCAAACGCGAGGTCGTTCGGTTACCAGAGGACCAAACGCGAGGGCGTGGACCGGTTTCGGCAGCGGCCGGTCCGGTCTTGTCGGCTGCGCTGCGGAACGGCTACCATTTTCGTAAGTTCGAGGCGAAGCATCGTAGCCGAAGCCCTTTGGCTTTGGCCGTTCGGCGACCAGAAGACCAAACGCGAAGGCGTGGGCTTGTTGTGAGGGTGGCTCGAAGCCAATGAACCGAAGGGTAATCAGGGGGAAAGCACTGAACTTAGATCCCGATAGGTTCCCCGGAATCAAGGCGCCCAGATTTTATTTTGAGCTAAATTCAATAAACTAAGTCTGCTAGAGATTAGGCGTCTATTCGCTGCACCGCGATGGGTTGAGACACTCTATTGTCTATTGGGGACGCGCAAAGGGTCTTCGCGGCCGTCTTCCTGGAGCACGGGCCACTGGCCACCGGACGCTTCGATGATTTCGAGTATCCTCTCGGCCATCGAGCGGACGCGATCGGGTTCGGCATCGGCCAGGTTGTTGCTTTCTGAAATGTCGTCGTCGAGGTTATAGAGCTCGAAGCTGCGTGGAGCGTGGCTGTGAATCAGTTTCCATGGCCCTTGGCGAAGGGTGGTGAAATATTGAGAACGGTGATCGTGAGGGTAATGGATCAACAACTCCTGTGGGCGATGGCTGCCGGGCTTCCCCTGGAGGTAGGGGGTGAGGTCATGCCCGTCGACTTCTGAGGGAGCCTCAATCCCCGCAACATTGGCGAGCGTCGGAAAAATATCAAAAATTGCGACGATGTCGTCGGTGCGGGAGGCGGGGTTGATAGGGATGCGTTGTTGGTTAGGGTTTTCCGGGTTAGGTTCCGCCCAGGCAGCGATCATCGGCACGCGGGAGCCCCCTTCGTATTTGGAGGCTTTTTTGTGGCGGAGCGGGGCATTGGATTGGTTGACGTCCCTTTCCGGGGCATCGCCGCCGTTATCGGACATGAAGATAATGAGGGTGTTATCCGCAACGCCGAGGCCATGTAGGTGCGTGAGGATGTCGCCGAGGGACTGGTCCATGCCCTCAATCAGGGTGGCGTAAGCCAGTAGCTGGCCACGTAAACCGGGGTAGTTCTTTGCGAAACGTCGATCCAGCTGAAAGGGTGCATGTACGGCGTAGTGAGCAACATAGGCGAAGAAGGGCTTATTTTCGTGCACTGCGCGACCGATGGCTTTTCTGACTTCGATGGTATTGGCGTCGGTTAGGTGGATACCGGTGTTGTAGTAGGCTTCCATCCCAGGGACCGGGCGATTGCTGTTTTGGCCGTAATCGCCGGAATAGGAGCCCGGGTGGCCGATTTCGGAGCCGGCAATGTTGATGTCGAAGCCGACATTAAGGGGATCGCGGGCGTATTCGCTGGCGCCGAAGTGGGCTTTGCCCGCATGGATCGTCCGGTAGCCAGCAGCTTGCAGCAGGCTGGGCAGGGTGGTGAGGTCTTCCGGCAGACCCATGCGACCCCAGTCGGTAGGCGAGCGATGGCTATCCACGTTGTTCTGAGTCGTCTCGATCCCTTCGGGATGGGTCCAGTTCGTCACGCGGTGACGCACGGAGTTCTGCCCGGTCATCCAGGCGACGCGGGACGGTGTGCAAACGGACATCGCGTATGCGTTGGTAAACTTCATGCCCGCTTCAGCGAGCGTCTCCATTGCCGGGGTACGGTAGCGCTGGTTGAGCGGGGTGATTACCGGCTTCCCATCTTTACCATAGAGGAAGGGGACGGAGGTATCCTGCCAACCCATGTCATCCACTAGGAAAAACACAATGTTGGGTGGCGCGGGCGATTCGGCTGAAAGCTGGAGGCCGCCGACTAGAGCGAGAACGAGGGTAAACACAATTCGGGGTTTCTTCATTTCCAGAGCCAAGTCATGTAGGTGATGGATTCAAGAGTAAAACGTCCGACCCGCCGCAAGCTTTGGCGGAACTCGGGAATAAGACACCCGTGAAAACGCGGAATCATGGATCACGCGTTTCCTATTTGGTCCAATGGCGCAAGGCTCCATGCAGAGTCGGCTGAAAGGGTTTGATATGATGAATAATCAGGGGGATGGGCCTGAGGTTAGGAATCGCAATAAATTCTCCGAAGTTGAGACGGCCACGATGTTATCTAAAGTTAAACCCAATGATTTCAGTTTGCTAAAAAGTGGGCGTTCCTCAACCCCTCTTTAGAGCTCCCGAAAACGAATGTTTTTGAATTCAACCTTCATGGCCGGGCCTTGATGGAGTTGCAGGGCGATGATTCCGGAATCGGCGCGCTGTTCCTGATCATGGTCCTCAATAATCGTTTGTAAGACGCCATTCACATAGTGCTCGTATCGGTATCCCTTGACCACAAGGCGGAAACTTTGCCATTCCGTAAGGTCGACCTCAAGCATCTCGAGCGTGCCGATGACTTCCTTGGCATCGCCGATACGAACGTGTTGGCCGCGTTCTGCAACAATGCCGCGGCCCCCTTCTTCGAAGAGCATGGCGTTGTAACGCTGACGAGGGTGAAGGTCAAATTGGTAGCCGGCGACCCGCCACCCGGGCTCACCGATTTTGCGGCTGCGGTACTGCACGCCTGAGTTATTTGGCGTCGTGATGCGGGCATGGAACTCCAGCTCAAAGTCGGCAGGCTCACCGCCCTCCCAAATGAGAAAACTGTTCTCCTCGATTTTGCGATCGGTCTCATTGGTCTGGCCGACGAGAACGCCGTCTTCCACCGACCATAGCCGGGGATCGCCGTCCCATCCATCGAGTGATTTTCCATCGAAGATGGCTTTCCACTCCATCTCTGCACAGGCGGTAGAGATCGCGAAGGCTGAGATGACGAGCATGGGGGTAAGAGATAATCTCATACTTACAAATCTGGGGAAGCAGCTAGAATGTCTCAAGCGCTTTCGCTCGGAGATGTGACCAGACCAAGGTGTTTCCAGGCAGGACGGCGTGATGATGAGTTACACATCTAGCCTTTCAAAATCGATCCTTA
Source organism: Puniceicoccaceae bacterium (assembly GCA_003567255.1). Taxonomy (GTDB): domain Bacteria; phylum Verrucomicrobiota; class Verrucomicrobiia; order Opitutales; family Coraliomargaritaceae; genus T3Sed10-183. The sequence continues at coordinate 5,780 of PWZW01000238.1, forward strand.
TCGACAAGTTACTTTACTGCAATCGATTGAACCGCATGAAAAAAACATCCCGTAGAAAATTCATCAAGAGCGCAGCTTTTCTGGCCAGTGCGCCGATGATTCTTCCTTCGTCCGTCTTGGGCCTGAATGGGAAGACGCCGCCCTCCGAACGTATTGTGCTTGGCGGCATTGGCTTGGGCCCCCGGGGGCGTCTGGTGCTTGGCGACTTTCTCGAACAGGACGATGTTCAGTTTGTGGCGGTCGCCGACGCGCAGCAAGAGCGGGCAGCGATCATCCAGCGCACCGTGGAGCGCAGATACGGCCAAAAGGGTTGTGCGGCGTATCAGGACATGGGCGACGTGCTGAGTCGTGATGATATCGATGCGGTGCTTATCGCCACCGGCGATCGCTGGCACGCGACCGCCTCCATCTACGCTGCGCGCGCGGGTAAGGACATTTATTG
>PWZW01000197.1 GCA_003567255.1 Puniceicoccaceae bacterium
GCCACACAACCATTTCCAAGGCAAGATGCGCGGTATCACCATCTCGCGCCATCAACCTGAGTGAAGCACAGTTATAGGCAAGGGACGCTTGCCTAGCTTAGGAATTGATTCTGGGGGCGCCTGTAAACTGCGGGCGCACCTTTTATTTGTCACAAGAACAACTGTCCGATGAAGTCACCGACTAACGTAAAGATCTGTGAGCGTCGGTCACTTTATGGCTATACGCGTTTGCTGGCGGATTAATGCGCCCGGGCTTCAATCATCAAATAACCGAACTTTATCCGAATGCAGCCGGGCAGTCACTCCGTCTTGAATGATGTGATAACCTTCGACGAAGCCAGCGTCAAAGGCTGCGCAAAACAACCGCCAACTGGCTTCGTCTGGTATATCGAACATTTGCTGTAATCTCCTTCGGTTTTTCCTGAGGGCACCGTCGGTTGCTGGCGGAAGCAAACCCTCTAAATCAGGATTAAATTTTACGCCAAATGCGTAACCGAATGCTCGCGCGGCAGAAGTGTCGTAATACTCCTCAAAACGATCTGTGTACCCTTGGAAAAACGCCTCTGCCAATTCCGCAGCAGTTGTTTCATCAATTTCGTCGAACAATCGGTTTCTTTGGATCGCGCGTTCTGAGTACCTTCTGACCCAGGCTTCCTCGTATTCGGGCATGGTTCCTGGAAACTCCTTTAAAGCGGTGATTTCCCCTGCCAAATAGGCTTTTTCAGTCAGGGACAACTCCGCTTCGGGCTCGGCAACAGAAGGCGCCGCGGCATGCTCCACCATAGCTTCACCTTCGTAATAAAACCAGTAGGATACAGCAAGCAGGGTGATACATAAGCTCAAGTTGAGCGCGAATCTTCGCCTGGCTTTGGTTAGAGCCTGCCTTGGATTGCTTTGGGTGATCGACATAGCGTCAATAGCTTCAAGATCGTCAGCGTCGTGGTTTTGTCATTTTCCAAGCAGTCGGTAGATTTCCCGTTCCACATTTGGCGTGGACGGACAATAATCTGTCAGCCAACCCCAGGCACTCCCGGGTACCGTCGTATCCGTTTGCGCATCATTCCGCAACGCGCTTTCCATCAGTCGCAGTAAAGCAAATTTCAGCTGCTCAGAATCCGTGCTTTCGAAGATGACACGCAGATCTTCAGCGTGCGGACGGGCTTCCAGATCAAACAAAACACCAACCGCCGCCAACCGGTTACTTTCAATCGCTGATGGGTCCCGCAACATCGCTTCAGAACGCTTGGCTAAGGAGTAGGGTGCACTCTTGTTCGCGCTTTCAGCGTCCGTGACCGTGTCGCCCGCCATATCGTCAGCGTCCGCGCCAGCCAATTTCCGGCCTGCGCGCCCCATGCCGCTTTCACTCAAGAAGGCCTCCGCTTGTAAAGCTGTCCCGGCGAGACTACTCGCCTCCTCGTACAGCGTATCTATTAGTTCATACGCCGCTTCCGGGTTTGCTCCCTCGAAGCGCTCAAAGTTTTGGATAAACACTCGAAACGCAAGGTCTCTCAGCGTCAATGCCTGCTCCGTTTGCGTCGCTATCCGCGCGAGGACACTCAAGTCCTCCACAGCCTGCGCACGATCTCCATAACTTCTTAATAACCCCTCATGAAACGGCCATTCAGCAAAGGGTAGGGGCGCTCGCTCGACCAGTGTTCCGATCTGCTGATTCATCTTTTGGGCGGTGTTCCGATCCTCTGGTAATCCTCGGAGGTGCCGATATGCTTCCTGCGCCGTCCCCGCCGCCATTGCCATTTCCCAAAGTGCTGTGTCCGTATGTGCGGGTGCCTCACTCGGTCCCGGCCTCTCCACCGCGAACGGAGCATTAGATTGACTAGGCGTTAGGATAAACCAGAGCAAAAAAATTCCCAACAATCCGTTTAAACAACAAAGTAGAATTATCAATTTACGAGGCACAGAGGAGGGCAACCATAGTTTCCATACACAGGCAAGTATTATTAAATACGGCGAAAGGGTGTTTATGATTAAATTATGTAACCTCGAATCTGGGATTCGGGGCGGCGCTAACATTCAGCGTAGCGGAGGTCCACCTCAATCTGATATCGGATAATCGAGCCTATCAGCAAATAAATCGTATGGGCTTTGATCATCAAATTTAACGATTCCAACAATACCGCCCTTTAAAGAATTAGGGCTGCTGGAGCGCAAGGCATCACATCGCTATCGGAAAAAATGCCATTCACTACGGTCCTACTGTGTGAATAAAGTGTAAAATACGCAAAAAAGTCACCAACGCCATTGACTGGCAAAAAGGAAATGAAGTACCACCATCTGGCCCTACTCCATATTGCACTACCAAAACCCTCTTCATACCAGTACAGACCAACCTAATACCTGCCCATGCGATTCAAGACCTACCTGCTTCTCCTGTGCCTCACGCCTTCGATCGCCTTGGCTGGCGAGCCCTCAAAGGGCACGGTTATTATGATTTCCGGTGTTTCCGGCTGGCTCCTGCTTAGCTCCGCTTTTTTTCTTTGGAAAGAAATCCGTAGAAGCCGAAACTCAAGACACGACGATCAATAATTCAACGAAAGGACTTTCCCATGATTTCGTTGAGCCCCTCGCTACCCACCGCTTCGAAGTGGTGTAAACGTTTGGCCGCGCCTACCGCGCTGCTGGCGATTCTTTTTTTAGCCTTTAAGCCTCCGCTCACTGCGCAAAGCGGGGTCGCTCTTCTGCCTTTCGATGCCGATTTTGAATTGGCTGAGGGTTATACGCAAGGCCCGCTCACCGCCGATGCGGTCTGGGAGATTGGTCCTGGCTTGGATGCTTTGATTGTCAGTCCCGGTGCCGGGAGCACTCAGGCCCTTGCCTTCACCGGTCCTGACTGGCTCGGCCTCCAAACCGATCCCGGCAGCCCCAGCGCCCCTGTCGCATGGGTCGATTTTTACCTCAAGCCGGTCTTTGCCGATGAGAGCGAACTTCCCACGTCAATCCTCTCCGCTCAGTCAGCCGTTACCGGTTTCGTCGAAGTCGATACCGAAGGCGAGGTCTTTGCTGTCGATGGCGATGGCCTCGGCTCCGGTCAGTGGATTGCCTCCGGCTTCATCAGTCCTCTCGCCGCCGATGGCGTATCCGCCTTAGACTGGATCCGCCTGTCCTACCGGCTCGACTATCTCGCTAAAAGCTGGGACTTGTTTATCGACGGTCAACTTCGGCTTTACGATCTTGGCTTCCTCGACCATAGCCCCGCCGCCCTCGAAGACTTTGCCCTCCGTGGTGATCCCGACGCCGCCACACTGCTTGATTACGTTTATGCGGGAAACGACAATCCGCTCTTTACCGATACCTCCGGCGACGGCCTGCCCGACGACTGGCTCATCGCTCATGGGCTCAACCCCAATATTTATCAGCGCTACGACGACCCTGACTTGGATGGCCTGACCAACCTCGAAGAGTTCCATCTCGGCACCAGCCCGACGCTCGCGGATACCAGTGGCGATGGCCTCGACGACGGGCTAAAAGTGCTCCTCGGGATGGACCCACTCTCCACCGCCGCCGGTCCCTTCGGAGAACTGCCCTTTTTTGATGGCTTCGAGAGCGATGCGCTCGGCCCCTTTCCTGAGGGCACGCGCCTCTGGTCCTACCAGGGAAGCCCGCTCGTGGTCACTGGTAGTGCCGAGCCACCCGAAGGTTTCCAATCACTCAAAAGCGTTGATGGCGATACATCCTTGTCCCGTTATTTTGGAGACACCTTCAGCGAAGATAGCGTCTGGATTGATTTTTACCTTAAAGTCGGTCTCCGTGACGCCCCTCCCGCTGAACTCTCCGCTCCCCGGGCTGCCTCGGTCTTTTATTTCGGGAGCGATGGCCGCCTCCGCGCCCTCGACGGCAACGGGGAGAGTGGGGGCCAGTGGATCATCCTTGACCATCCACCCGCCGAGCCGACCACCTGGGCCCGCCTCACCGTGCACCACGACTATGCCTCCCAGACCTGGTCACTCTGGCTTGACGATATTCGCTATGCCCAAAACCTCGGCTTCCGCGACACCGTGCCCGCCTTCAGCCACATCAAGTTCGATCAGCTCAACGCCCTCGACGCCGTTACCGTCGAAACAACCGAGCCTGCCGCCCTGGACAACGATGGCGACGGCCTGACCAACGCCGAAGAGCTCGCCCTTGCAAGCCAAAGGGGTCATTCCGTAAAAATTAAGATTGCGTTGGGCAGAGTTGGATATTTGAGTGGTGGAGATGGCTAGAAGTTTGCGAATCGAACGAGAGGGTGGGGTCTATCATGTGATCAATCGTGGTAATTACCGCCGTGATCTTTTTGTGAATGAGGGTGCGCACGATTCCTTTGAAAAGTGCCTGTTCGAAGCCTGTGAGAAATCGGGTTGGGTGCTGGAGGGTTTTTGCGTAATGACGAACCATTTCCATCTCGTGGTCCGCACGCCTCGGGGAAACCTCTCATGGGGGATGAAATGGTTGCAGTCGACCTTTGCGAACCGGTATCACCGGTTTCGGAAAGTTAATGGCAAGTTGTTCCAAGGGCGCTTTAAAAGTCTTATTGTCGAGGAGAACGCTTACCTTGGGTCGCTGTTACACTACGTGCATTTGAATCCGGTGCGTGCGGGTATCTGCGGAGTCCCTGGGCTAGATAGCTACCGTTGGTCGAGTTACTGGTATCTCCAGCATCCGAAGAGCCGCCCGGAATTTATGGATCTGACGGGTGCCCTCTGGCATGCCGGGCACCTCGAAGACACCCCTGCAGGCCGTCGTAGTTATGCATCTTATTTGAGCAGGTTGGCTGGTGAGGTTGAGGTGCAAAAGGAGATGGCGTTCGGAAAGATGTGCCGGGGCTGGGCATTGGGTAGCCGGGAGTTCAAAAAAGAGCTCCTACGTAGCGAAGGGCTATTAAAGGACGGCGACTTTGATGCTTTGCGAATGGAAGGGCTCGATTTGGCTGAAGCGAACGAAATGCTGTGGGAAGGAGCCTTAGAGCGAGCGCTCAATGCGGTCGGACAGACCGAGGTAACCGCTCGGGAGCAGAAAAAATCGGAAGCGTGGAAGGTTTGGGTTGCTGCGGAGCTGAAACGAAGAACGAGCGCCCCGAACGCCTGGATTGCCAAGCGACTCCACATGGGAGTCCCGCAAGCGGTCAGCGTCCATGTCCGGCACTTCAGTTCGATCCGAGAGAAAGAGCTTCCCAAGGAATATCATGAGTTTATTCAAAGATTTACGGAATGACCCCTTCGGCTGCCCAAGATTTACGGAATGACCCCTTCGGCTGCCCGAATGACCCCTTCGGCTGCCCTGACCCCTTCGGCTGCCCAAAGCGCAGACAGGTTCCAGATTCAAGTTAATATGGAAGAAATTGGGCATGGTGTAGCAGAAGGCGATGGCGAGAAAATGAGATTTTCTCCTCTCCCTAGTGCACAAGATGTTTATTATAGCAATAATCCAGATGGGAAAACCTACAGCACTGAACAAAATACTGATGAAGCGAATATAATTCATGAGTCAAGACACATTGAAGATCATCAAAAAGGTATAGCAACAACCCCCAAAGGCAGTGAAGCTCATGAAGCTGCAGAAGGACGAGCGATGGGTGATGGTAATATATGGAGAGCAGCAAATAATATGCGACCAAGAGATAGTTACGATAAGCCCACCGATAGAGTTCCAGAAGAAAAAGTAGAAAAGGAGAAAGAATGAAAAAATATAGCCTGATCGTTCTTGCTTTTTTTAACTTCACTTTGAGTGGTTGTTCCCACCTTGGCTCTAATAAAGAAATTGTCTTTGATTACATTGGCGTGACATTGCAACCTTTTCCACCCTATTTAAGGGAGCTCGGCTTTGAGGAACCTGATGATCAGTCGTCAATATCTGTTTTTGTTTCAGACAAAACAGAATTGCTAAGTAGGGGTGCCGAAGTGTCATCGAGCGATGATTTTCCTATCCTAGGATCTCTGAATATGATTACCGATGGCCATTTGGGTTTTTCTGCAGGTGGATATGTTGAGCTATTAGATGGCTTACAGTGGGTCCAGATTGATCTTGGAGAAATTTATAGAGTTAATACGATAGCGCTTTGGCGAATATCGGTTCCGACAGCTATGGTTTACAAGGATGTTATTATTTTA
>PWZW01000237.1 GCA_003567255.1 Puniceicoccaceae bacterium
CGGTTGTCCACTCCGCCGCCAGAGCCACCGCCGCCACCAAAAAATTCCTCAAAGATACCTCCGGCTCCGCCACCGCCGCTGCGACCACGGCCGCCGCCAAAGACCTCACGGAAGACATCGAAGGGATCGTGAAAACCACCACCTCCACCGCCGCCGGCACCCGCGCCCGCGCCTTGGAAAGCGGCATGCCCGTAGCGATCGTAAGCCGCGCGCTTGTCCGCATCTTTCAATACGTCGTAAGCCTCCGAAATTTCTTTAAATTTGGCTTCGGCTGCAGCGTCTCCCGGATTCTTGTCCGGGTGGTATTTGACCGCGAGTTTGCGGTAAGCCTTTTTCAATTCGTCAGCACTCGCGCCACGTTCGACACCGAGTAAGTTGTAATAGTCTTCCTTCGCCATAAATAGTTAACTGTTTTGAGAAGTTGATTCAGCGTTGCCTTCGGGGGCGATTCCACTCGAGACCACTACGCTGGCCGCACGCAGTAAACGCTCGTTCAACCGATACCCGGTACGCACAGTCTGAATCACCTTTCCTTCGGGAATTTCGCTCGAGGCGTGCTGTGCAATGCAATCGTGAAAGTTTGGATCAAAGTCACTACCATCGGGCTCCAACGCCTCCAAGCCTTGCTCTTTGAGCACGTTTCGAAGCTGTTCAAAAACCATCGCGAAGCCCTGCGTCACATCCTTTGCTTCAGGATGCTTCTCCGCCGCAGCAAGCCCCAGCTTGAGGTTATCGATCACCGGAAGCAACTCCTCAATCACACTGCCCGCAGCACTACGGATGATTTCCTGTTTTTCACGGGCTATACGCCGACGATAATTCTCCAAGTCCGCGACTGAGCGCAGGTACCGGTTTTTCATCTCCGCAGCTTCCGCCTTGGCCGCTTCCAACGGATCCTGCTCCGATGGGGACGAGGCACTCGCTTCCGAAGCAGAGGTGGATCCCTCCTCCGCATCCTTTGAGGATTCCTCATTTTCGGCAGTTTCTTCTACGATATCCGCCTCAGCTGCGGCTGCTTCAGGTGATTGATTTTTTTCTTTGCTCATGGGTGATGACAGTTTGCGCTTTTAAATATGGATAAATTTTAATCCGTTTCTGCATCCGGCTGGGACGAAAAGAAACACGGAAAGCGGGAATATGGAGAAAATATGCGACATGACAAGGGCTCTCTTAGAGAATGCGTGCTCCCATGGATTTAAGTTTGCATGGCAAAATGAACTCCCTTTCATATCGCTTCAATATGTTGAATCAAACCAAGACAGGTGTGCTCGCATTCGAAGACGGTAGCATTTACCGTGGAAAAGCCTTTGCGGCACCCAAGACCGTGGTCGGTGAGGCCGTGTTTAATACCAGTATGACGGGTTATCAGGAAATTATCACTGACCCTTCCTATTTTTCTCAAATTGTCACCATGACCGCGGTCCAAATCGGAAATTATGGAATCGCTCCCGAAGATGTCGAGTCGGCCAAACCCCACATTTTTGGGTTTGTCGTCCGCGAGCTCAGCGAGGTCAGCAGCAACTGGCGCAGCCGTCAGTCCCTCGAGGATTACCTGCTCGAGCACGGGGTACCGGGGCTTCAAGGCGTCGACACCCGTGCAATTACTAAAAAACTGCGCGTCGCGGGTGCCATGAAGGCATGCCTCAGTACCGAAGATATTTCTGATGAAGAAGCCGTTCAACGAGCTCGTGACTGGCAAGGCTTGGAGGGCTTCGACCACGTTAAATCAGTCATGCCTGCAGCGCCTTTTGTCTGGGACGCCGAAGACAAACAAACGGCCCCCTTCACTGTCGAGGGCACGCACCTACTCCGCGAAGAGGGGCTTCCCAGGAAACGCTTCTCCGTCGCAGCGATCGACTTCGGTGCCAAATGGTCAATTTTTCGGAAATTGCGGCTCCATGGCTTCGACGTAAATGTCTTTCCTGCCAATGCCTCAGTGGAACAAATTCGGGAGATCAATCCCGACGGTGTTTTCCTTTCCAATGGTCCGGGAGACCCCTCTGCAGTCGACTACGCGCACCGTACCGTCAAAATCCTCATCGATACCTACCCGACTTTCGGAATTTGCCTGGGCCACCAAATCATCACCCACGCAATCGGCGCGAAGACCTTCAAACTCAAGTTTGGTCACCGCGGTGGTAATCAACCCGTCAAAAACCTCGAAACCGGTAAGGTATCCATCACTTCCCAAAATCACGGTTTCGCCTCAACCGCCGAGGAATTGGAGAAGCACGGAGCGATCGTGACCGAAATCAACCTCAACGACCAAACCGTTGAGGGTTTGCGCTTGAAAGACCGTCCCGTCTTTTCTGTACAGTACCATCCGGAAGCTGCGCCCGGGCCCAATGACGCGGATCCGTTATTTGAGCAGTTTTATACGCTCGTGCGGGATGCTCGCTAGGCGCGTTATCCATAAACCCGTGTAAAATATCCGAGTTTTCATGTTTTTCCGGTGGTGGCAATGAAGGCACACCACCCTGACGAAAGACAACCAATTTGCTTGCTAATGCAGTCTGCTCCTTTATGAACTCAGAATAACTCCATCGTCCATCTGGCTTCAAACTCAACCCATCACATGAAAACTTTCCTCAGTATCCTTTGCCTTGCTGCTTTTTTTGGTAGCTACGCTAATGCCAAACAGCTTCAATCCATTAAAATAACCGAAATGGAGGGGCAGGTCCTGGTCTCCCACGGCTCTCAAGTAGAAGTTCCCGCAACCCTCAATCAAGTCTACCCGGTAGGAACCACCTTTATCACGCGCGCCTCCGGCACCGCTCGGTTGGTTCTGTCTAATGGCAGCATCCTCCAACTCGACGAAGAAACGGAAATCACTCTCGATTCGTTCGAACAGGACAATTACTCGGGAAACCGGACGTTTTCCCAACTGAGGGGCGATCCCAGCATATCTAAAGCCGTTTTCACGCTGGAATATGGTACCGTTACCGGGCATGCACGCAGACTCCTTCCCGATTCTGAAATTCGCATCGAGTCGATGTTCGGCACCACCCTTGTGAAGGGTACGATCTTCATCACTAGTATCACAATTAATCCCGAAACCGACGAAATCACCTTTGCACTGTACAACGCTGAGGGAACTGTGCTCTTCGAGGATTCCTCTACTACAACCCGTCCGGCTATTATGGCACGGAATTTTCGTTCTTTGCTGCGAGACCAAACACTTTCCCGGTCAATGACTCTCCAACAAGCGCGCGAACTGCGTAGCGCTACTTCTCTTCTTCGCAAATTGAATATATTAGTTCGTCGATCCCAACTGGACGCTCCTAGAACGCAAAGGCTGCTGGCCCGCGCCGGTTTCCGTCCAACGACCCACGGTCCTGAATCGACGGGGCCTGTACTCACGTTCGACAATAGCTTAATCGTCGTTAGCCCTGAAACCGGTGCGCAATAAGCCGGGGCAAACGTCCGCATGATTCCCTTCACTTTTTGACACTTCACTCGATAGAGTAAACCTGCACTTCTTGTGCATTAAATTAGGGCTCCGCATTGACGGAGCCCTTCTGGTTTAACCATGCCGTACCTTATAGTCGTTTCCACCCTATGGGCTTTTTCTTTCGGTCTGATCGGTACGCAACTCAGTGATCTGGATAGTAGCTTTCTTGCGGCGAGCCGCCTACTCCTCGCGGCCTTAGTCTTAATGCCGTTTTTCAGGCCCACGAAATTTGCCAGTTTAGATCGGGTGAAATTACTGGTCTGCGGTGCCATTCAGTTTGGCTTGATGTACCTCTGCCTCTTTGCCGCTTTTCGCTACCTCCATTCCCATCAGGTCGCTCTTTTTACTATCTTTACTCCGCTTTACATTTACGTGCTGTATGATCTTTCGCAACGGCGCTTCCATAGACGCTACTTACTTGCCGCCCTCCTTGCCATCCTGGGTGCCGCCGTCATTCGCTTTTCGACCCCCACAACCGGAGCAGATTTACTCACGGGTTTTCTTATCGTCCAAGTCGCAAATTTAGCCTTTGCATCAGGACAGCTTTACTATCGCCAATGGAAACGTAACCACCCGGATGTCGAAAATGGGGAAGGCTTTGCTTTCCTCTTTTTGGGAGGATTTGCCTTTAGCGGGCTTTGGGTTTTAGCAAGCACCCTCCTCGCGGAAAATCCGGGAGCCATTTTTTCTATTCGCCCCGCGCAAATTCCTCTTCTCTGCTATCTTGGAATCGTGGCGTCTGGCCTTGGCTTTTTTCTTTGGAATAAGGGGGCAACCCTCGTCTCCGCAGGACGCCTTGCCGCCGCAAACAATTTGGTGGTCCCACTCGCCGTCCTGGTCTCTCTTGTCTTTTTTGGTGAATTGAGCGACTTGGGCTTCGACGGCCTGCTTCGCCTAATCTGTGGCGGAGCCTTAATTACCTCCGCCCTTTGGATCGGCAAGGAACACAAGCAACCGCTCAAAGTCCGAGGTCAGTCTGGACAGCCATAGACTTCTTCGGCAAATTCCCGACTTTCAGCACTGAGCCCAAAACCAATGACCCTCCACTGGCATACTGAACCGTTTCTTCTGATTTTGCTGATCGGCATTGTCTGGCTTTACGGGCTTTGGGTTTGGCCATTGCGGAAAGCTTGTGGTGTGAGTGAACCCATCCCCTGGCGCTACCCGATTCTTTTTTATCTCGGAGTCTTGGTAGTCTACGCTGCCGTTGGCTCTCCCATTGACCAGATTGGAGAAACCTACCTTTTCTCCGTCCACATGTTTCAACATTTGCTGCTCATCTACCTCGCTCCTATTCTGATGGTGCTTGGACTACCGCCCCACCTTGTCGACGCCACCGTGCGCAGCCGTCCAGCTGCGAAATCCCTCCTCAAACTTTACCTTCATCCCGCAATCGCTGCCGCGAGTTTCACCCTGATCCTAAGCCTCTGGCATGTTCCCGCGCTCTACGAGTCCGCCCTTCGCAGTAAACCCATCCACATGCTGGAGCACTTTTCCATTATGGTGCCAGCCTTCGCTCTTTTTTGGATCGCCCTCTCCCGCTCAAAGGAACTTCCTCCCTTGAGTCCGCCAGGCAGGATGTTGCTTATTTTTATTCTTATGGTCGGGCAAACGCCGCTCTTCGGCGTGCTCAGCTTCTCCGATGTGGTGCTTTACCCAACTTATGAATGGGCTCCGCGTATCACCAACCTCTCCGCACTGGAGGACCAAATTCTCGGTGGTGTGCTCATGAAGGTGGGCGGTATGCTCGTCGCCATGCCGCTGTTCGCCCTCGCCTTTTTCTCCTGGGTCCGCTCCCAGGAAAAAGAGGATGAACCGTCCTCCGAAGGATCGCATGCTCAACAAAAACTGGCCAACGAATGCAAGTTTCACGCAGCGAAGTGATTAAACGCTGTACGCGTGGCCGCTGTCCAAACTGCGGTCGACCGGGCCTCTTCGGTTCCAAAACAAAGCCAGCTTTCTGGGGCTTTCTTTTGCGCAAAAGCTGTACGTTTTGCCAGCTCCGGATTCAAGAGGAGCACGGCCTAACGCTCGGCACCACGTCCATTGGCTATGTTATCGCTCTCTTTGTCGTTTTGCTCCCCGCCATCGCAGCCGCACTTTTGGGATACCTATCCGTTTGGCAAGCCGTCTTCTGGGGCATCGTAGGTTCTTTCCTACTCCCCACGCTCGCCTACCCCCTGTTACTTCGCATGGTTCTCGCTTCTTGGTTTGGATTGAATTTCCAAAATCTTCCCGCGAATCAGGACCCGGCCTCCGCAGGCGAACCACCTCTTTCTTCAACCGGTGAGCTTTAAATAATCACCCACGCTGGAAATAACGTGGGTTTGCGGTAACCTAACGTTAGTGAATGCAATGCCCGCCAATCCTCGCAGCCATCAAGCCCGGCTTATTCTCGCCTTTTTCCTATCTTTAATATTGGCGAAATGCGCCTTAGCCGAGGCTGCGAGCCTACACTACCAATTGGACTTTAGTTCCGCCATCTACATTTGGGCGCCCTCGCTCTTGTTAAGTGGTCTTTTCCTCTACCTCTACGCAGCCGGACCCGGCTCGCCTTTTGCCCACGCTACCAAATCTCTGCCCAACCTGGTGCTGTGGGCTTCCACTTGGATTGCGCTTGCCC
>PWZW01000078.1 GCA_003567255.1 Puniceicoccaceae bacterium
GAATGCGTGTGTGCTTTTGACAAGGGTACCTGTTTTGTAATAACCATTATTCTATGGATAAGCAAAACTTTGACGTTCGACGGAGTGGTCTATTCTGCCGCCTTGTGTTTTTATCAACGTTGGCTGCGGCTGTCTTTTCCGGCCTGACTGCGCCTGCGGTCGCGCAGACGGAGCCGCTGAAGGTCGGCGTTCGTGAGGCGGCCCCTTTTTGCTATCAAGCACCGAACGGTGAGTGGGCGGGCATTGCCATTGACTTGTGGGAATCCATCGCCGAGCGGCAGGGTTTGGAGTACACTTACACCCGACACTCTCTGGTAGAGTTGTTGGCCTTGGTGGAGGCGGAGCAGATAGATGTCGCGGTCGGTGCACTCAGCATTTTGCGGGAGCGTGAGGAGCGGGCTGATTTTACACATCCCTTTTTGTCCACTGGCCTGGGCATCGCAGCCGCGGTAGAGCCCGCGGGCCTGTGGACCACGCTGACTCGCTTTATCTCCTGGGAGTTCATCAAGGTGATCGCCGCGCTCTCCGGGGTGCTCTTGATTTTTGGTTTTTTGATTTGGGTTTTTGAGCGCAAGAAGAACGAGCAATTTGGTGGGAGCAGTGTGGAGGGCATCGGCTCCGGGTTTTGGTGGTCTGCGGTCACCATGACCACGGTTGGCTACGGGGATAAATCTCCCACGACTTTGGGGGGAAGGATCGTTGCGCTTTGCTGGATGTTTGGAGCGATCATCATCATATCCGGATTTACGGCGGCGATCGCCTCCTCGCTAACCGTGGGCAGTTTAGAAAACAAGATCCGGGGGTTTGAGGATCTGCGACAAGCCCGGGTGGCAGTAGTCGAGGGGTCGACCAGTGAATTGCATTTGGCAAACCAACGGGTACCTTTCCTTCGAGTCGCCGGGATACAGGAGGGGATCGAAGGGATCGCGCGTGGGGATTTTGATGCCATGGTCCACGACAAGCCCATCCTCCAGTACACTATTCTGCAGGGGAATCACCCGCGCATCGGGGTTTTGCCGGACTCGTTTGAGCGGCAGTTTTATGGATTTGCCCTTCCGCTGAACAGTGAGCTCAGGAAAGAGATCAACATTGCTCTGCTGGAGACAATCAACGACGCCAGCTGGTTTGAAATGCTGGAGGCGTACCTTGGGGAAATGCTGTAATCTTTTGGAGCCAAGGCTGCGCACGGCTTGCGCAGATGTGTGCGGGGTGATGCTGCCTGAGGGCGCAGGTGCGCTGTGTATTTTAGGTGACTTCCTTTGGAAAGTGCTAGATTGCATTGACTTGGGTGCGGCGGCGCTTATCAATTTCACCAGCTCATGGGAGCCGTCACGCAACATCGGGTATTGGTTTTGAATCGCCTCTGGCAGGCGGTGAACATTGTTGGTGCCGAGAGGGCCTTTAGTTTGCTGATGCAGGACCACGCCCAAGTCATCTACACGGGGGATGGGAGTTTTCGCATGATGGATGTTGAGGCATGGCTTAAGCAGTCGGCAGATGAGCCCCCGAAAGCAAATGAGGCGGTCATCCATACCGTGAGGCTGAGTATCCGAATGCCCAAGGTTCTCCTCCTGCGCCACTTTGATCGCTTGCCGACTCAGGAAGTGAAGTTCAATCGGGACAATCTTTTTGAGCGGGATGATTACCGCTGCCAGTATTGCGGAGAGCTCTTTGAGGCGGAAAAATTGAACATGGACCACGTCATTCCCCGGGATCGCGGGGGGCGCACGTCGTGGGAAAACATCGTGACCTCCTGCTTGAAGTGTAATTCACGCAAGGCGAATCGCCTGCCCCACCAAGCGGGCATGCACCTTTTAAAAAAGCCGGAGCGTCCGCGCTGGCGCCCCTTTGTGAGTTCGCTGATTGGTCAAAATTACGACGCAGAATGGGAGCACTTCATTCAGCTGAAAAAGTAGCTGAGCGCTCGTTTAGCTAATTTCGGAAAATAGGCGACTGAGCAATTCGGCTTCTTGCTGCCTTTTGTGTTGGGCGTTAAGGGCGGTCGTAATTTCGGCGACAGAGGGCGGGTGAACCGCGTGTTTGGGATCACCCTCAAGCTCGGGACGGCAGCATCGGGTCAAATGCCAGCAGGCCCAGGCCCGTAGGGCGCGGAGTTCGGCATCTTTTCCCCGAACGCGATCGGCGAGGTGTTGATAGTGGATGCGGGGATTGCCGAAAAAATGGGTACGGTCCACTTCTCTCAGAAAAAAGACCACCGCAGTATAAGGTAGCGGGTGGGCTTGGTAGACCGGTGCCGACTCGGGTAAATTCATGAGCAGTGCCTTGTCGACGGCGAGGAGGGCCCGGGCAGGTAGTGCGCGTTGCCAGAGCGACTGAGCATAGGTGAGGTAGGCCAGGTAACGGGCGTCGGTGGCTTCTGCCGGAATCTCCCGGAGCGAGCGGTAGCTCATCCCGGCAAGCGCCCCGGGGAGGTGGGGGCAGGCGCTGGGTTTGAGGCTGGGCTTGCTCAAGTCCACGATGTTTTTTCTGCGTTTAACGGCCAGTGGCGGCGGTTTGTCTTCCGCTGGCTTCGGCGGGGCTCAAGTGCTGTCGAAAAAGTTCGCGGGCAATCGGGCCGGCGGTGGAGCCGCCCGCCAGCGCTTCACCCGGGCGGGTACCCTCAATCATCACACAGATTGCAATCTCTGGGGCTTCAACCGGGGCAAAGCCGATAAACCACGCCAAGTTAAGGCTTTCTCCATCCGCGCGGAACTGGGCAGTTCCGGTCTTACCGGCAATGCGCAGACCGTCGACTGCGGCCAAGCGCCCCGTGCCTCCTGGCCCGACAGCCGCTTCCATCCCTTCGTAAATGGCGGCGAGTGCCTCGCGGGATAGGCCGATGGGTTCCCCCCCGTGATCGCGCTGGCGAGCCTCGCTGTCGGAGAGCGCCAAAATCGTGGGGCGGGTGCGCGTTTCACCGCGGGCCAGTGAGGCGGTGAAGCTCGCCATTTGTAAGGGAGTGACCATCAGAAAGCCTTGCCCGATGGAAGTATTTGCGGTGTCCCCGGGAAACCAACCGCCGCGCCCGTCTGCCCGTTTCCAGTCCCGGTCGGGGATGATGACGTTGCCCGTTTCGAAGGGGATTTCGATGCCGGTGCGTTCGTGCAGACCAAAGCGACGGGCCTCGGCGGCGATATGATCGATCCCAATCCGCTGGCTGGCGGTATAATAAAACGTGTTACAACTGACTTGGAGCGATCGGCGGAGGTCGACCTCCCCGAAGCCGGAGCGGTTGTGACAGTAAAAAAGACGGTTGCCCACACGCTGAAGCCCGCGGCAGGTGTTGACCGAGTCGGGAAAGAGGTCTCCTGAGCGCAGCCCAGCCATGGCAGTGATCACTTTAAAAGTGGAACCCGGGGGATAGCTGAGCTGGAGGCTCCGGTTAATCCAGCCGCGCCGTTCGTCGATCTCATCGGAGACCGCCCTTGGGATAAACGGGGTGAGTCGGTTGGCATCGTAACCCGGGGCGCTGGCCAAGGCGAGGACCTCGCCGGTGTCGACTTTCATAACGATTGCGGTTCCAGCGCGGTCGCCCAGGGCCTCTTCGGCTACTTGCTGCAAATCGATGTCAATACTGGTGATGAGTCGCTCGCCCTGTCGTGGGGGCGCGAGTGAAATCCGCTCATCCTGAAAGCCCAGGGGGTCGACCCGCCAAATTTCCGAGCCGGTCTCGCCTTGCAAACGCTCATCAAAGGCCCGCTCCAGACCGGTGCGTCCGCGTTTCGCCTTGAAGGTAAAGGTTTTTAAGCTGTCATCAATCAGGGGGTCGTCCACCGGATCCTCCAGAACCACAAACCCGAGGGAGTGGGCTGCGGCCCGTGTATAAGGGTAGTAGCGGGTGCTGTCGGTAAAGATTTGGATGGGTGATTGAACGGGGAGCTGTTCGACGAGGCGGGCGTACTCATTTTTATCGAGATCGTTGACCAAGTTCAGGGGAAGCAAAAGGCGTTCGTTGAAATGGCGGATGAGGGTCCGCTCGGCGAAAACCACCTCGCGTCCTGTGATTGCGTTCACCTCGTCAACGTAGCTTTGGACAACGTTGAGTCGGGCGGTCCACTGGAGTTGGCGATAGTCGGGTATCTCGTCATCGGCGAGGGTTTCCCGGGTTTCGCGAAGGAGGCGACTATACTCTTGGCGGAAATCTGCGCGTACATCGTCGAGGTAAAGGACCGCCGAAAAAAGCGGTCGGTTACCAACGAGTAAGCGGCCATGGCGGTCGAGGATTTCGCCCCGCGGTCCGGGGAGCAGCACTTGACGGAGGGTTTGGCGTTTCTCCATCTCTCGGTAGGCGCGGCCAGCGATGAGTTGTTGCCAAGCCATCCCGCCGAGCAGCACCAGTGTGGCCAAACCGACAATCGTCAGGAGCAGGCGGATGCGCGGGTTGTCCCCTTTATGTATGTCGTAGGCACTCATCGTAGGGGCATATCTTCGGGATCGATTTTTAAACCAAAGAGAACGAGGCTACTCCGTTGAAGATTAAAAAACCAGGGAGCGATGGTGAGCAGCACTCCCTGTGCGAGGAGCGCATCAGTGAAGAAGCGCTGCCAGTAGGCGGTCGAGGCCCATTGTCCGGAGGCTAGAGTAATCCCCAGCACAAGTAAGAGGAGTCCGTTAAGGACCAGTGCGATCATGGTGGGGTGGAAGTTGTTTTCCGGGCGGAAACGCGTACGCAGCGGGTAGAAGCTCAGCGTGATCAGCGTGAAGAGAAAGGCGAAGCTGCCAAAAGGCAGTGCCGGATAGGCCGCATCCATCCAAAACCCGGTTAAGAGCGCACAGGCCAAGGCAGGGAAAAAACGCATGTAGAGCGCTGGCAGCACGATGAATAGGCCCGGAAGCATAAAGGATATGGACCAAGCGGAAATGCGGTTGTTCACCAAAATACAGAGTAATAGCAGCAGGGCATTACTCGCAAAGAACACTATGAGGCGGCGGTCCACAATCCAGAGATTTAGCCGGGTGGGGTCGGCGAGCGAACCAAAAATATACTTTGTTTGGAAAGCCTTCGCTCAGCCCCTTTTTCAAGAAGACCTGCTGGCGCGCTGCGCGCCGGCAAAAGGCATCTGCGGTTTCGGCCGATTAAGGTGCGGGTAGGCGAATGCTGGCCGCGCCAGCCCGGCTCGGCGCTACGCGCTCACCCTGAAACTCAATCTGCAGATGCTCACCGTTGGTGAATTGTACGAGGATCGGAGGAATCACCTCAATGGCCTGTTCCTGCCCGGGCGTCAAACGGCCGCGGAAACGAACTTCGTTTGAAGCGGTTTCGCGGACTTGCACGGTTACCGCATCCGAGGCAATCAAGACAACAGTTTCGCGGCTGGCGGCTGCGCCGAAATCGGGAGTGCGGGGAGACAAATCAGGCGTCTCTACCTGAGCCGGTGTTTCCCCGTCGCGCACCGAGGGGTCCGTTTCTGAACTGCCGCCAAAAATTAGCCCAAAAAGCCAGACGACGAGAAGGACCACAACAAAGGCACCAAGGATGGAAACCCCGATTTTAGCGTATAAAATCTTATCGTCCTTCGACATCCCCGAGCGCCCCTGTCCATCTTCATCCTCGTCGAGATCGTCAATCCGTTCGACCGCTGGAGAGCTTGCGTGTGGTGAGGCCTCCGCTTGATCGGCCGAAGCTTTTGCGGGGGATAGCTGGGGAGACACCTCGGCCGCTTGGGCTGATTTATTGCGCTTAGTTTGGAGGTCAATCTGACCAAAAAAATCTGCCCCGGCCGAGCGCTTGGCTAAGCGGCTTGCACTCAGACGCTGTGTGTTATAGTCCGCCACCACCACGGCTTCGTCCAACTTCAAGAAGCGGGCATAGTTCTTAACGAATCCCCGTTTATAGATCTCCGGAAGTTCGAAATCAAAATCGTCTTCCTCCATGCTCGCCAGAAAATCGCTACGAATTTTCGTCATCTCCGCAGCATCGCGCAGTGAGATGCCCTTTTTCTCTCGTGCCGCAATCAATCTTTCCCCGATACTTTGCATAAAAACAGAAGCATTAAAGGTGTTTGCCGACTGCGCAAGCATGAAGGTTGCCCATCCGTGAGATAGGCGCACCGGGCGGTTTCGGGCTC
>PWZW01000083.1 GCA_003567255.1 Puniceicoccaceae bacterium
CGGAGACCACCACACCTCCCGGCTTTACGGGCTCATCAGTGAACTCAAAAAACTCCGCGTTCTTTTTCAGACGAGTGACAAAGCCCACGCCTTCGGCGGACCAGCGCTCATACATATGGTAATCGGTATAGCCACGGGCCATGACCACCAGAGAGCCCTTTGGGAGCTTCATTTGCTGGGCCACTGTCACGTCGGCGACCTTTCCTTCGGTGATTCGGGCATAGCATGGCAAACAACCGTCGTGATCGAGAAGCAGGTGCAGTTTGGCCGCCCCCTTGGTGGAGCGGAACTTCGCCCAATCGAACATCGAGGCGCACAAGTTGATCACTGTGCTGTCGAGTGAGTAGAGCTTACTCTTGAAGCGGAACTTCTTCTTCTGGGCTCCTTCGCTGACCTTACCAAGGAGTTGGTAGAACAACTTTTCGAAGAGTTCGTGGGGGCGATGTGTATTGGCGTAAGCAAGCGTTGAGCGCCCCGGCGCACCACCCATGCCCAAATGCTGCAACTTGCCTTCGCAACTCCTGAGTCCGGTATCGATTTCGCGCAGGCTCTTTGCCTGCGCTAACTGACAAAACAGCATCGAGACGAAGTGATCCCAGCTGGCGAAGCCTTTACTGCGAGCTTCACTACCGGTCTGACGCACCAAGCGTCGAAATCAAGGTGCAAAGGTTGCTCAAACTCCCGATGGTGATCCTTGACGGCGGCGCAAAATTGAAACTTGCATCCGTAAGTATCAAAGTCCGTTGTCGTGTTCGTCCTGCATTATGCACATCATTGATTTCCTTATCCTCGCTGGTTATTTTGTCCTGATACTGACCTTGGGCCTAACCGCAGGTAAGCAAGTGCGGGACATGAAGCAATTCGCCACTGGCGGTGGGAGGTTCGGGGCGTTTGTCGTGTTTGCGACGCTTTCGGCTTCTTACATCGGTGGTGGATTCACCATGGGAAACGCTGGAAACGTCTATACCATCGGCATTGTTAACATCATTGCGATTTGGGGGTTTAGCCTAAAGGAAATACTCGTCGCGCTCTATATTGCGCCCAAGTTAAGGAACTTCCCGAATGCGCTGTCAGCCGGAGACATTACCGGTGCCGCTTACGGGAAGCCGGGTAAGGTTTTAACCGGTATCTTTAGCGTATTGCTCTGCATTGCGATTGTTGGCGCTCAGGTCGGTGCAATGGGGGCGGTTTTTCACGTGCTCCTCGGCATGTCTCCGCTGATCGGGATCGCGCTAGGCTGCGGGTTGTTGATTTTGTATTCCACCTTCGGTGGTATCCGCGCCGTCATTATGACCGACATCCTCCAGTTCGCCCTGCTTTTCATTGGCTTGCCCTTGGTGCTGGTCCTGGGCGTCATGGCGGTCGGCGGGGTCGGCGAAACCATTGAACGGATCCCTGCGAGTTACTTCGACCCCTTTTCCAGCATGGGCCTTGCGGCCTTCATTTCGCTTTTCTTGGTTCTGATGTTTGGTGAAGCGCTCGTCCCACCTTATTTGCAGCGGCTTATGATCGGCGAACCCCGAAAAGTCGCACGTGGCACTCTATGGAGTGGGATCATGTCTTTCCCTTTCTTCTTTATCACCGGAGCGATTGGCTTGGTTGCCCTGGCTATGGCTGCTGACCTTGAAAGCGCCAACAACGCCATCCCTTTTGTCGTTAATGAAGTCGTCCCCATCGGACTTAGGGGTATGATCGTCGCAGGCATCCTGTCGGTTTCCATGTCCTCAGCCGACTCTTTTTTGAACAGTGCTGCGGTCGCCTTCTCTCACGACGTCGTCAATCCTTTGCGTGGGCGCAACCCGCTGAGTCCCAAAGCGGAGTTGTTATTGGCACGCTGCACCACCGCAATTGGTGGTCTTGGGGCGGTCGTCGTGGCCCTTTCCATTGAAGGGTTGCTGGATATCCTCTTTTACGCTTACAACTTCTGGGCTCCGGTGATTTTGGTGCCGTTGATCGCGGCGCTCTTTGGCTTTCGCGCCCCTTGGCCTCACCTCTTTGCCGCGGCCGCCAGTGGCATCGCGGCGAACCTCATCTGGGCCTGGGTTTTGAACAGTCCGGCGGGCATCGATGGCTTATTGGTGGGAATCCTTGCCAATGCGGTGGCCCTCGCCATTTCCGCCAAAATGCTTCGGCAGAGGGAGTCAACCAATAAGTAAGCGCTGAGGAGAACGATTCCACAGGCCGGGCCGCGCACCGCGCCGGCATTGGGAGATATATCTTATTCGACACTAATTGGGTTTTTGGTCCGGGGTCTTTGGGATGGAAAGCGTGAACGTTGTGCCTTCGCCGAGTTCGCTTGTGACGTGAATCTTAATACCGAGGCGGTCGCAGGTTTTCTTGACGATGTAGAGGCCCAGGCCGGTGGACGGTTCGTTCGCAGTCGGGCGCGCTGAAAGCCTAACAAATTTACCAAAAAGCTTGGCCTGATCTTCCTGACTGATCCCCGGTCCATTATCCTGAATGTGAATATCGAGACAGTTGGGATCGTTCGGGTTTTGCTGGCTGCGAAGCGAAACCCTTCCGTACGGTGGGGTGTAGTTAACGGCATTGCCGCAAAGGTTGTTTATGCAGATGGTCAGCCAATGGGCATTACTGGAAACGTTGAGTCCGCGCGTCGCATGCAGGTCGTGCGACAATGTGATTTTTTTGCTTAGTGCGTGTGCTTCCATTTGATTTACGGCTTGTTCGAGCAGGGGGTTCAACCCGAGCGTTTCCAGCTTGCAACCGCTCCCTTCGGCCTCGATTTGGGAGGCGTCCAGGAGGGCGCGGGTGAGGTGGAGCATGCGCTCGCCGCAGTCCTCAACATCATCGACGAAGGTTTTGAGGTCAAAGTTGGGGTCTTCGAGCTCGACTAGGCTACAATGGCCCAAAATGCCGTTCAGTGGGGTCCGCAAATCGTGCGCGACGATGCTTATGTATTCGTCTTTTTCCTTGTTTAATTGGGCAAGCGTGGAGTTGGCCTTTTTCAGGTCACTAGCCGCTTGGCTAAGGGCTTTTTTCTGTGCTTCGTTCTGATGATTGATCCGAATCAATTGGCAGTTTTGGGTTTCCAGGCGCGCTTGATTCCGGCGAATCATCCCCACGCAGATCCAAGCAACGATCAGTGTGATTAGGAGCGCGGTCGCGATGTTTTTGAAAAGTTGCCTGCGGTAAGGGGATAGCATGCTGTCTTCGCTTTGTTCAACGATAAGGAACCAATTGAGCTCGGGAACGTATCGAGCATTAAGTATGCGGGTTTCTCCATCTCGCTGGTAAGTGACATTTACCCGATTTCCTTCCAGCAGGCTGGAGGCGACGTCGGCGAGGCCGTCTAACTCGTGGAGGCTGCTGTATTCAAGCATCGGGCTGTTTGAGGGTCGCAGCACCATCTTCCCCGCCTCATCGACAAAATATATCTGCCGGTCGAACTTTGCTTCGTAATTGCTGATGAGATGGTTTACCCGATAGACGGTTAGGCCGATGCCAGTGGCGCCGATGAAATTTCCACCGTAATCAAGAACACGATAATTGATGAAAATCGTCATCTCATCGCGGTTTGCCAGGTCTGGGTCGACGTTGATCTCAAAGGGTGCCTCCATGTCCCTAACTCGGAAGAACCATTCGTCCCGAGGGTCATCCTCGCTAATCGTTTTCAAAAGGCCATAGGACTGATAGTATTTGCGGGTATTTTCAGAGACGAAAAAACTGGTGACGGTGCTGTATTCAACCTTCAGCTCATGCAGGAAGCGGGTGATCGCGGATTCATCCTTTTCCCCGGCAATCACCCAGTCCCGCAAGAAGGTGTCGCTGGCCATCAGTGAGGAAATGAAGACGGGCCGTAGCAGGTCGCGTTGAATCTCCGAATAAACGTTGTCCGAGGTTAAGGGTAGCGAGCTCTCAATAATCGTCCGTCGCACATTATCCCGCGAAATCAAGTAGTTACTTATGCTGTTTATGAGAAAGCCTGTCAGCAGGATGAGACAAATAATCCAAGTCCAGCGAAATTTATTGAAGGATAACATGATACTTAAGTGGTAGTGAGACTTGCTTTTTTGGTCAGGGGAAAGGTCGGGACGCTGCGAACCCCTGGGGGCTGACGCTTCCGAAACAGACGAAGCCACCGGGCGTCCCTGTGGCGATTCCTTGGGGGCAAGCTTAGCGGAAAGAAACGATCTGTTGCTTAGGGGAATGGCGACGATGTGTCGATGTTCAAGGGCGCACCACGAGCACCGGACCAATATCGATCATATCATGGAAGAAGGCGGTCAGTTCAGCGAGGTTGCCCGCTTCGATGCGCTGTAGAAAACTCGCTTGATACTGCTCGGGGAGGTAGAGACGGATTTGCCCGCCTGGCGCCTCCGGCGTGCCCGTTTCGATTTTGAACACCACAAAGCCGTCCGGGGCTGCAATATTTAGCGGTTCAGCGCGTAAAAAGTCTACCCGCACATCTCGATACAACCATTTTGCTGGGTCTTGACGGTAAAAGTCGGCGGTTCTTTCCGGCGGGGGAGGGGCCTCTGCGCGAACCCTTCCCCGAATGCGGTCAAGGAGTGCCGGTCCGATGCCTTGAACCCGCAAGAGATCCTCGACCGAGTCGAAGGGGCGTGCGGCAATGATGCGTTCCGCAATGACCGGACCAACCCCGGAGAGCGCTTCCAGCTGAGCTGCCGTCGCCTTGTTAACGTTGATTAGCCAGCGGTTTTCATCGGGCGTTGTGCCGTGGTGAAGGCTGTCTTCCGGAGTGCGCCAACCGCCGCGTGCCTGGCGGCGTGCGCGCTCCCGGGCTTCGCCCAAGATCCGTTGGTACTGAGAAGCGGTATAGCCCCCAGGCCATGCGCCTCCCCGTGTGGGCATGCCAAATACCCGAGCCAGCCCCTCCTCTACGAGCGCCGTGGATAGATACTCACCGCGCTGGTTCTGAACCAAGGCATAAAAGCGCTGTTGCCGACTGCGGCCCCGCGCATCGATCCACTGCGTTTTGATGGTCAGCGGGCCTTGCATGAAGCTGCGAGCAAAGCGCGTGCCCTCATCGGCCAGGCGCAACGTTTCCGGTACCGAAATACCAAAATAATCAGCTTGCTGTTGGACACGATCTGGAAAGGCCAGGCCATCTTCTGGAGTATCCACAAAATAAAGTCGAAAATAGTGCACCTCTCCCTCGTGCCGAACGCGGAAACTGTCCCCATCATTGGAGGGGTGGGGGACGATCCGGCAATTCTCCAAAACCGTCCATTCCTGCCCCTGAGCACTTCCTGCCCAAAGCAAAGTGGAGGCCCCAAGGAGCAAAACAAGGTGGTGGAATCTCATGGTTTGATGCGAGCGGACAATGCTTAGGTCTACGGGAATTTGTAAATGCTATGCTGAATTATTTCAAATTTTTGTAAATAAGGAAGCAGCAAAGATTCCGGGGGAATAGCGCTCGAAAGGATTCGTCAGACGGTTGTATGGATTGCCCAAGACCACCCAGAGCCCCCTTTGCCTTTATCATGAGAAGGTTTCGTGTCCTTTCGTCACCGCTAATGCACGGACTTTTCGCCAGCGTGGCCTTGTCCATTGGCGGGCCCCTTGCAAATTCGGCGCAAGCGGAGGACGAAGCGGTTTTCCTCGACGAAGCGTTTAGCGATTTGGAAAAATGGGAGCCGCTCCGCTTTGAAAGTATCCCACGCCACTCTGAATATGTCATCCAAACCACCGCTTCCGGGGAAACCTTTCTAAAAATGGCCAGCGATCGCGGCGGCTCCGGCCTGGTTTTAAAAAAGAGTTTTGATCCCGCTCAATTTCCGATCGTGGAGTGGCGTTGGCGGGTGGATCAGGCCATCCGTGACGTAGACCACACCAAAAAGTCCGGAGATGATTATCCCATTCGGATTTATCTTTTTTTTGAATATGATGGGACCGGACTGAGCTTTGGTGAGCGGATGCGTTACCGCGCGTACCGAGCTTTACGCGGGGAGTATCCTCCACATTCAGCACTGGCTTACGTTTGGACGCCCAACCCGGTACCTTCCCGCATTTTCCCAAACCCCTATTCCAGCAGAGTAAACATGCTTGTTTTGCGCGGAGAAGCTGC
>PWZW01000079.1 GCA_003567255.1 Puniceicoccaceae bacterium
AAAAAAATCTTATAAATGATATTTTTCTTATGCTCTTGATAAGCTTACGTATCGAACGCCGATTATCTTTCGGGCAGCGTTTACGCTTACGCCCTACGCTGAAGACATTTTGGTAACCTTTGGGGCGCCACGGGAGATCTTTACGCAGGGCGCCGGGGGAATACGTTCCGAACTGGTATGCGGCTTGTCCCCGTACCCTTGTTCAAAAATAGAGGATTGCTTATGCCAGCTTCCCAAACGTCTTCAATATGCATGCGGGCGCACCCGTCAAAGCACTCAGCCCTGCGTTTTCCCTAATTGGCAGCGGTTTGCAGTTCTTCGCGGGGCAGGTTAGGAGCCTCCAAGGCAAGGCCCACGTCCTCCAAACTCTTGAGAATTTCATCGAATCCGGAAAGCGCCCGCAGATCTTCGAGCTGGCGATTGCTCGAGAGCCGGATGAAAAATTGTTCGTGCCGAAGATTTAATCCAAATTCCCGCACATCCTGTAAGGCGCCGAAGATATTATGCAGCCCTTCCTGTTCATAGGTGTAGGGTTCACCACCCACGAGGTGCCAAAAGAAAACGTGCTGGGTTATCCCATCTTTGACGTAAGTCCCGAAGTCTGCGGGCTTTAGCGTGGTTGTTGGAGTGCTCAGCGGGACGGCGTATTGCCGGTCCGTGCGCTTCCATCCGGCAAGGACCCAGCAGGTATCCGGCGTATGAACACCTGCCCAACGGTAAGATGTCTTCCCGGGCGTCCAATAGGCAATATACAGACCAATCATGGTGTCTCCGCGTTCGTAAACGCGAAAAATTGCATCATCGAAGTTCAGAAAGTTTTCGATCCGTGCAGCAGCTTCCGGCGATTGATCCATTGGTACGGTAT
The DNA here is from genome assembly GCA_003567255.1 of Puniceicoccaceae bacterium. Taxonomy (GTDB): domain Bacteria; phylum Verrucomicrobiota; class Verrucomicrobiia; order Opitutales; family Coraliomargaritaceae; genus T3Sed10-183. Next base: position 866 of record PWZW01000079.1, read on the forward strand.
GGGTGCGCCACCCGGCCAATTGGTCCGGCACAATCTCCTTGAGGGGACGTTCCAGCGTAGACTCGGGTGGAGGAACCATTCCATAGTAGATCCGCATTCCAAAGGCCGCGAGGAGGACAAGGGCTCCAATTGTAAGAAGGATTCGCATGAGGTAGAGAATTTAAAGAAATGGACGTCACCACACCGGAAGGAACTAAGAGAGACCTTCGGGGTCAGGCTTGGTTCCGTGCAGGCAGATGCGCCGTGGTGTACCCACCCTCACCTTCACGCGGCATGTTCTCCATGGTTTTTCCGCATGGACACTGGCTTGCCCATCACTTCGCCCAAAATAATCGCCTTTCGCGCCGCGCCTGGTTCAAGCAACGTTTCCCTGACACTGCCGCGGAAAATGCCCGCGCTGTGCTTTCCCCGCTCGGTACTTCCTCCCGAAGGAAAACTGCTTTGGGCAGGCTTGCCACTTCCGTGTTTTTTACGAAGGGCATCTGCCTGCCTTTGAGTCTTGGCGATTTGTTCGCGCTTTTCGGCAAGCTCCTTAGCGAAGGGGTTTCCTGAATCACTCCAGGAAAAGGTAGGATCACTTGGCCGCCCTGGCATTTCAGGGCGGTCGGGAGCCTGCGGAATATTCGTAGGTCGGCGCATCTCGCGAGCCTGCGTGCGCGCCGCTGGGGGAACCGGGGGCGGAGAAGCGGGCTGGTTAACCTGTTCCACCTCAGCCTTTTTTTGATTGAAGGCGTTTTCCGCTTCCCGCCGCCGCTCAAGGATCCGCTCCCGGATTTCTGCTTGCACCCGCTCCCGCTCGGCTGCGGCTTCGCGCCCTTCCGGCGAATCCGGCTCGGGATCTGCACTTTGGGAATCCCCACCCCGCCCCCGCAGTCCACTGAAAATGTAGACCGCGATGATGATAATCGGGATGAGGATTTCTAACCAATCCATGGGACAATCGCCTTAATGAGCCGGGTGACTTTGGGAATCAAGTGAGCGCGCGCGCCTTATTTCTTTTCGTCACCCTTGGAAATGGAGGTGCGCATATCGGTATCGGCCTGGACGTTGTTCATCCGGTAATAATCCATGATGCCAAGATTTCCGCTGCGGAAGGCTTCGGCGATTGCCAGCGGCACTTGCGCCTCTGCCTCGACGACCTTGGCCTGCATTTCTTCGACCCGGGCCTTCATTTCCTGCTCGAGCGCGACCGCCGCGGCACGGCGGATTTCCGCCTGGGCCTGAGCCATATTCTTGTTGGCAATGGCTTGAGATTCCTGGAGCTGTGCTCCAACGTTTTCACCCACGTCAACATCAGCGATGTCGATGGAAAGAATTTCAAATGCAGTCCCTACATCCAATCCACGCTGGAGCACAACCTTGGAGATTGAGTCGGGTGACTCCAAAACGGTTTTATAAGTATCGGCGGAACCGATCGTCGTGACGATACCTTCACCGACACGGGCGATAATCGTTTCTTCGAGAGCGCTGCCGACGTAGCGGTCCAGATTGGAGCGCACCGTTACCCGCGCCCGGACCTTCACCTGAATCCCGTCTTTAGCCACACCATCAATCGTACTGCGCCCGCTTTGCGGGTTTGGGCAATCAATCACCTTTGGGTTGATGGAAGTGCGCACGGCTTCGAGCACGGACTTGCCCGTACCCTTGGTAGCCAAGTCAATTGCGCAGGCGCGCTGCCAGTCGAGGGAGATCCCCGCCTTATCGGCAGCAATCAAGGCCTGGACAGTCTGCACCAGATTACCTTCCGCGAGATAGTGCGCTTCCAGATTGTCTGCGGTGATCTCAATTCCCGCCTTGGCCGCGGTGATCCGGGCGTCGACAACGAGGGACCCGGGGACACCCCTGAGGCGCATGGCGATGAGGGTCGGAAAACCGATCGGCGCTTTGGCGAGAAGGGCGCGCAGCCAGATACTAAAGAAGGAGAGGAAAACAATGGCAAGGACCAGCAGGATCAAGCCAATGAAGACGGCCAGAATCACTTGCCAGCCAGCGAGTGCGAGGGGAGAGAGGAGGAGGTTCATAATTTCTTTACGGTTAAGCGAAAGGTATCTTCGGAAAGGATTTCAACAGGTTGTCCGGATTCGATAAACCCATCTACACTGCGTGCTTCAAAGCGCTCGCCGTCAAGACGAATGATGCCACTGGGGTTAAGCCGGGTCAAGGTTTCGGCTTGTTTACCAAGGCGGGTTTTTGAATCCGCGCGCTTGGCGACGCCATTGCCCTCGCCCACATGCGCTTTGAGAAAAAAATTGCCGCCATAATTGGTTTTTCCAAGGAGTTTGAATTCAAGGAAGATCAAAAACACTCCCAGGACCAACGATCCCCCAAAGACGAGCATGGCTCCAAAAAGCCCGTAGTCCACGAAAGCTAGATAAGATGCGGCCAGCCAGGCAATGGCGGCGATGACACCGAGGACTCCACTAGGGAGCAGGACCTCAAAAAACACCAGGACCAGCGCGAGACCGCAGAGTAGGATGATCAGCGTCATGTATCCCTCACCTCCTCAACCAAGAGATCAAAACTACGACACTTTAAAACCCGCACCGTAGCCCCGTGTCGAATACTCCCCGATTCCGCTGAGGCTTGGTAGCGCTGACCGTTAATCTCGACCTCTCCGCTGGGGAACATATCGCGGACCGCCGTACCTGTCGCACCGACATCCGGCAATGCGCCACTGCCAGTACCCCCGATCGCTGCGGTGGTCCCCGAACCATGCCCGACATCCCCAGCCAGTTCCATTCGTTTAAGCACCCAGGAGCCCGGCAAAAACCGCGAGAGTAGCAGCGCTCCAAAAGTCGCGATGCCCAAGCCGAGGATCAGATTCACCATTGGTTCCAACAAAAGATCGAAGGTGAACTCAAAGCGCTCGCCCGGCCAATAATCCACCATCGCCCAAACCAGCGAACCGAGCATCATCAGGGCACCGGGCACGAGGAGCACAAAAATACCCGGAAAAAAGATCAGCTCGACCAAGACGAGGAGCACCCCGAGGGCAAAAATGACCGCCACTTCATTCCCGGCCAAACCGGCAATGTAATTGCTGATGAAAAAGACGGCCAAGAGGGCCAAGCCAAGCGCTCCGAAAAACCCGAATCCCGGCGTACGGAACTCTATGAACAAGAGCAGCAGGCCGATCCCAAGCAAGCCCGGAGCAAAGGTGGCCATCCACTGGGCGACGCGCTCAGAGTAAGTAATCTCGAATTCACGGATTTCAAACCGGTCTTCGCCCCAGCGAGCCTCCAGTAACTGTTCAATAGACTCGTAAATCCCGCTTCCGAGCAGGGGCATGGGCGGATCACCAAACTCTTGCATAGCTTCCCGGGCAGTCAGCGTGAGCAGGGAATTCGCGGGCTTGATCATAACGCCGTCAATCACCAGTTCAAAATCCTTATCCATCATGGCGCGGAGCACATCGCCACGGTACCTGAAATCCTCTGCGAGGGTTCGGATTTTAGCTTGCAGGTAGCTCTCGATCTTCAAGCGCATCTCGGTGGACATTTCTCCGCCGCTCGTCACCACCGCGGAGGCCCCAATCGTTCCACGGGGAGAGAAGTAAATTTCATCCGTAGCGACGGCGATAAAGGAACCCGCAGAAATGGCGTCGTTGTTCACGTAGGTGACTGTGACCCCCTCAAAATTATCCAGCATCTCCATCATTTCGAGAGTGAAGTCGACGCGCCCGCCAGGCGTGTCCATATCCAAAACCACCATTTCAATATCCTGCCGGATGGCTTCCTTCAAAGCACGGCGAAGGATAAAGAGGTTTGTCCGGTCGACCGCTGCGGTGATCGGAACGACAAAGACCGAAGCCCGCTCGCCTCTGGGCTCGGTGGTTCCGACAAGGAGGGGGGGCGTTGCCGGGTTGATTTCCACCGGTTGGGCCTCGAACTTACGATGCCCCTGCGGACTCGAATTTTCCTCAGAACCTGCAGATGCCTCCGCCCCGTCAACAGCCTCACCGTTATCTGCGGGAGCCTCCTCTGCTTCCGCGGGAGCAAATTCGGGGGCCTCCGGAAAAAATGGCAATGTGGGCGACGCTGAAAGCAGAGACGCCGCCAGCAGGCTGAGAAAGATGTTTGGAAAGAGAAAGTGCTTCGCCATTTGAACCCGAAGGATGCACCCATCTCAGGCTGAACGCAAGTCAATCGCTTGCTCTCTGCACCCGCTGCCGAGCTTGCGTATTTGCGCTCAAAACGGAGCACGAGGCTGCCGAGTCGTCTCCACCGAATATCCCTACTCTGCAAAAATCCTTAAATAGTCGAGCGCTGCCGCCGTTTGCTGACCGGAATCGTCGCTGTCTGTCATAATCGCTATCCGCAGCGGCGTTTCGGGAGGGGCCGCGCCAAACGCCTCCCGGTAGTCCTCGAGGAGGTGAATCCGCTCGGTCTTCCATTTCCCGAGGGGTGCAGCTTCTCCGCGCAAAACAAGCATGTTTACTCTGCTGGAATAGGGGTTTGGGAAAATGCGGGAAGGTACCGGGTTGGGCGTCCAAACGTAAGCCAGTGCTGAATGTGGTGGATACTCCCCGCGTAAAGCTCGGTACGCGCGGTAACGCATCCGCTCACCAAAGCTCAGACCGGTCCCATCATATTCAAAAAAAAGATAAACCCGAATGGGATAATCATCTCCGGACTTTTTGGTGTGGTCTACGTCCCGGATGGCCTGATCCACCCGCCAACGCCACTCCACGATCGGAAATTGAGCGGGATCAAAACTCTTTTTTAAAACCAGGCCGGAGCCGCCGCGATCGCTGGCCATTTTTAGATAGGTTTCCCCGGAAGCGGTGGTTTGGATGACGTATTCAGAATGGCGTGGGATACTTTCAAAGCGGAGCGGCTCCCATTTTTCCAAATCGCCAAACGCTTCGTCGAGGAAAACCGCTTCGTCCACCGCTTGCGCCGAATTTGCAAGGGGCCCGCCAATGGACAAGGCCACGCAGGCGAAAAGTCCGTGCATTAGCGGTGACGAAAGGACACGAAACCTACTCATGATAAAGGCAAAGGGGGCTCTGGGTGGTCTTGGGCAATCCATACAACCGTCTGACGAATCCTTTCGAGCGCTATTCCTCCGGAATCTTTGCTGCTTCCTTATTTACAAAAATTTGAAATAATTCAGCATAGCATTTACAAATTCCCGTAGACCTAAGCATTGTCCGCTCGCATCAAACCATGAGA
>PWZW01000268.1 GCA_003567255.1 Puniceicoccaceae bacterium
CGCCTATTTCGGCATTCCCATCTCCATCAGCGTTTATTTTTTGCGGCGACGCACGGAACTTCGCTTCCCCGCGCTCTATGCACTTTTTGCAGCGTTCATTTTCTTCTGTGGCCTTGGGCACCTCGTCGATGCGACCTTGTTCTGGTGGCCTTGGTATCGCTTTGCCGGCTTAATCCACGTCATCACCGCTACGGTTTCTCTGGCAACCTTGTTTTTTTTGATTCGATATTTGCCGGAGGCAGTGAAACTCCCTGGTGCCCTGCGCCTGAGTCAGGAAAGGGCCGAGCAGATCTCGAAACTCGAAGCGGCTAAGCAGCAGCTTGAAGCGAGCGAAGCTCGTTTTCGAGCCCTTGCGACCAATACACCCCTTATCATTTTTACCGCTACCGAGGGCGGTGCAATCGATTATGTGAATCCGGCCTTTAGCGAGATTACGGGAAGCCCTTCTGAGGAAGCGATGGGTGATGGCTTGATCAACTTTATTTATGGGGAAGATCTGGAGCGCTTTCGGGGGGCTTGGGAACAAGCCACTGCCGCTAAGCAGCCATTAAGTGGCGAATATCGTTTGAAGGTAGCCAGGGGGGAGGAGCGTTGGTTCTTGATAAAAGCGGTACCCTCAGAAGACCACCTGGGTGGCTGGATTGGCTTCGCGGTCGACATCACTGCCCAAAAGAAAACCGCCGCAAAGCAGCTTCAGCTTGAGCGGGACCTACAGAAAAATCAAAAGTGGGAAAGCCTCGGTGTCTTGGCGGGCGGGGTTGCCCACGATTTTAATAATTTGCTGACCAGTATCCTGGGGAGTGCCTCACTCGCCGAGCTCTCTTTGGCCAAAGGTCATCCGGCGGTTAAATATTTGGAGATGATCGGGCAAACCACTTATCGTGCGGCTGAACTGTGTAATCAAATGCTCGCCTATTCCGGGAAGGGAGACATCGTTATCTCCCATACAGACGTTTCTGCTCTGGTCGAGGACACCACCAGCTTGATTAGATCTTTAATTTGCGAAAACGCGGTCATTCGCTTCGAACTTGAAGCAAACTTGCCGCTCTGCGAGGGAGACGCTACGCAATTGCGTCAGGTGGTCATGAATCTGGTGATAAATGCATCGGACTCTATTGGTCCGCGCTCAGGCTACATCGACATCCGCACGGGAGCCATTCGGGCAGACCGCGCATATCTGAAAAATGCATTTGGTGCCGCGGACCTAAAACCCGGAGATTATGTTTATATTGAAGTGAGCGATAATGGTGAGGGCATGTCTTCGGAGACGCTTTCGCATATCTTCGATCCCTTTTACACAACCAAATCTGCCGGACGGGGCCTCGGGCTCGCTGCCGTGCTGGGGATTGTCAAGGGGCACGCCGGTGCGATCCGCGTTTATAGCGAAGAGGGTAAGGGAACGACATTTAAAATGCTGATCCCTGCGGTGAAAATGAGGACCGGCTCCAACTCGCCGGAGGCCAATGCGCTAGATGATTGGCGCAGTGAGGGGACCCTTTTGATTGTCGATGATAAGGCAACCCTGCGCACGGTGGTTGGACGCCTGGTGGAACATTGGGGCTTCCAAACCCTGGCGGCCGGGGACGGGCAAGGAGCGCTGGATATACTCGATGAGCGCGCCTCTGAGATTCGTTGTGTCTTGCTTGATTTGACGATGCCGCGGATGGACGGGGAAGTCGTTTTTCGGGAGATCCGTCGTCGGCAGCTCAAGATACCGGTGATTTTGATGAGCGGATTTAGCGAGCAGGAAGCGACCAGCCGCTTTGTTGGACGTGGCTTGGCTGGCTTTATACAAAAACCCTTTAGCCCGCACCAGCTTCAAAGGGTCCTACGCAAGGCTCTCGAAAGTTAGGTGGCTTACCGATGAAGGTATGGAGCCTAGGCCTTTTTTTAAGTTCTGCGCCGGAGTGGCGTGGAGAGGGCGGCAAGCGTGAATAAGCAACCGGCGACCACCCCCATCATCCCCGCGGAAGAGGCATCTTCGAAGCCGAAAAGCGGAGGAATGGTTAAAGCGGCGAGGTGACCGAGCAGGGCTGAGGCTATACCGATCAGTGCGGTCCATATAAGCATGGGCACCAGACGATCGGTGAGTAGGTGCGCCGCCGCAGGGGGGACAATGAGCATCGCTATCACGATAATGCTACCGACCGCTTCAAATGCGGCAACCGTCGTGACTGCAGTGAGCGCCATTAACAGATAGTGCATCAACCCGGCGCTGAAGCCGTTCGCAGTCGCCATATCCGGGTCAAAAGAGGTCAGGCGCCATTCTTTAAAGAAGAGAAGTATCACCAGTAAATTGATGATGAGCACGACGCTCAGGACCAAGGCAGCCCTCGGTATTTCCAAAACCACTCCACCAAGACTCACTTGCCAGGCCACATCGAGGGGGGTCAGCTCGATGGCTCCAAACAAAACGCAACTGGCATCCAATTCCACGTTCCCAGCCGCACCCACCATCAGGATCAGACCGATGGCAAAGAGACTCGTAAAAACAATTCCCATCGAGGCACCGTGCTCTACTTTGGCATTACGATTGATCCAGGTAGTGAAAAAGGCGGTCAGTAAACCCGTGAGTACCGCCCCAATGAAGAGCCAAACACTGGTGCGCTCTCCGGTCAGCAAATAACCAATGGCGAGGCCAGGTAGGACGGCGTGGCTGATGGCGTCTCCCATCATACTCATCCGTCGAAGAACCAGGAAATTGCCAAGCAGCCCTGTGGAAAGCGCGCAGAGTATCCCGACCACCACGATCCAGGTATCCAACCAAAGCCAAGTCATGATGAGCTCCTTTCACTGCTTTGAGCGATTTGGTGCGGACTGGGGGGCAGGTCCGGGGTCATGCCGTGACCTTTCGGGTAAAGCTTCCCAATCCGCGCTTCCAGTCGGCGGACCAGGCCAGGGTCGAGCACGTGCTCGATCGTGTCTGCATTGTGGTCGACGTGGGCGGGCGCAATGTCTGCGTATTCGAGCAAGTAGTGCTCCCATAGCCGATGGTTACGGGTGAGGCGAATGGCCTCCACGATGCCCAGTGGAGTCAGCTTCCATTCTTCAGAAGCGGTTGCTTCAATGAAACCGCGTTTGCAGGCCCGGCGAATGCCACGACAGAGTTCTCTGCGTGTCCAGGAGCGCCGTGCTGCCAGAGCCCCTTGAGTCACCGCCGACTCCGGCCTGCTTTCGGTCATCTCGAAAATCGCCCGGAGTAAATGCTGATGGGTGGTTTGCCGTTTGAGCTGTGTCTGTCGATAGACCCTCCAAATCAGACCGCTCTGCCGACCGACCAATAGGCTAAGGATGAAGCAGGCCGTAGCGCAGAGGATGATGACCGCCCCGGCGGGGGCTTTCGGCAAGACCGCACTTAAGCCCGCGCCAAGCCAACCGCTTACCGCGCCCAGCAAGGCGCTGATGAGGAGCAGAAGGTCGAGTCGGTCGGTCCAGAATCTCGCGGCAGCGGCGGGTATAATCAAAAAGGCGATCATTAAAATGAGTCCAACCGCTTGCAGTCCGGCCACGGTGATCAAGGTCACGATCCCGAGGAGGGCGGCATCGAGCCGCCGAACGGGCCAGCCTTGGGACAGCGCGAAGTGTTCATCAAAGCAGAGCAGCCGGAACTCCTTGTGGCAAAGGAGGGCCAGAGCCGTCGCAAAAATGGCCGCCCCCATCAAGACGTAGAGGTCTGTCAGTACCATTGAGGCCACGCTCCCATAAAGGAAACTTTCCAAACCAGCCGCGCTGGCTCCGGGGATTTTTTGGATCATACTGAGCAGCACAACACCCGCGCTAAAAAAGACGCTCAGGACAATGCCCATGGCGGCATCGTCCTTTAAGCGGGTGTATTTGCGAATCCACAACACACCCAACGCACCCAGTCCACCACCAGCCAGTGCGCCGAGGAGGAGTACCGGAAGTGATTTGCCGGAACCACCAAAGGTGACGAAAAGCAGAAAGGCGAGGCTGAGTCCCGGAAGGGTGGCATGAGCGAGGGTGTCCCCCATCAAAGAACGTTTGCGCAGGAGGAGAAAGGTGCCGATGAGGCCACTCGCCAAGCCGAGGAGCGCCGTGGCTAAAACGACCAATCGGGTGTTGTAGTCGAGAAGCAATACAGTCCGCCAAATGGCCTCACTACTTTCCATGATCCGACCTAGCTTTTTGCTTGTTGGCTGAACGCGCTGATCGCATCGCTCATCAGGCTCAGCTTACCCCCGTAGGTTTTGCGGAGATTTTCTGCGGTAAACGTTTCGTCCATTGGGCCGGACTTCACCACGCGCATATTCAGGAGAACGAGCCAGTTGAAGTAGCGTGGGACAGTGGCCAGGTCGTGGTGTACAACAAGGCAGGTTTTTCCGGCGCTGCGCAGGGTATGCAGCAGCTCAACGATGGCTTGTTCTGTGGACGCATCCACTGCGGCAAAAGGCTCGTCCATGAAATAGATATCCGCGTCCTGCGCGAGGGCGCGGGCGAGGAAAACACGTTGTTGTTGCCCGCCGGATAATTTGCTAATCTGCCGGGTCGCGTAATCTGCCAAGCCGACTTGAGCCAGGGCGTTGCGCGCCCGCTCGCGACAGGCGCGGGTCACTGGTCGAAACCAACCGAGACGCCGGTAGGTGCCCATCGTTACCACTTCAAGCGCGTTTACCGGAAAATCCCAGTCGACGCTTTCCCTTTGCGGCACGTAGGCGACACGGTGGCGCTGTTTGCGGAAGGGCGCACCGTCCACGAGGACCTCACCCGCGGTCCGTGGAATCAATTCCAGAGCACTTTTCAACAGCGTACTTTTTCCCGCGCCATTGGGGCCAACCACAGCGATCAAGGCGCCCTTGGGTAGTTCCAAATCAATATCCCATATCACTGGCTTTTGCTGGTAGGCCACGGTGAGGTCGCGAATTGAAATCGCCGAGGGTGTGGACGCGGAAGGCCTTGCCCTATGGTCTTGGGTGGCGTTACTCATGGTGCGTTAGCTTCCCGAGGCGTCCGTCCACCGGAGCCTCCCCCCCCAGTGCACGGGTGATGGTGGTCACATTATGATCAATCATTCCCAGGTAAGTGCCTTCGTAAGTTCCGCGAACGCCCATCGCGTCCGAATACAAGCTCCCTCCGATCCGCACCTGCGCACCGCGTGCGCGGGCTCCTTCGATAAGCGCCCGCACACTCCGGTCTGCAATCGTCGACTCGACAAAGACCGCCGGGATCTGCTCGTTCACAATAAGGCGAACCAGCCCTTCGATTTCGCGCAAGCCAGCCTCCGCGTCAGTTGAAATGCCCTGAATGCCGCGTACCTCAATTTGGTAACGGCGCCCCAGATAGCCAAAGGCATCGTGCGCGGTAATGAGCACGCGCTGGGCCTCTGGGATGCTGGCAAAAACCTTTTCAGCGTAGGCGTGAAGCGCTTCCAGCTCTGCGCGGTAGGCAGCCGCCCGGGAACGCAGGGTTTCCTCGGGAGCGATCTTCATTTCGATTAAGGCCTCGGTGACTTCCTCCAACCCCACCATCCATGCCAGCGGGTCCATCCAGAGGTGCGGATCCCGCTCGTCATCCCCCTCGACCAGCAGTTCAACTTTACCGCTGGCGATGATTTTTTCGCTGACGGCAAACGTTCGGTCGGTCACCCTTGGGCGATTGAGCACGGTGCCAAGATTACCCTCCAACAAGAGCCCATTGTAAAAAACCGCATCTGCTCCCTGCAGCCGAACGACATCCTGCCGCGTCGGCGTGTAGAGGTGGGGGTCGATACCTTCGCTCACCAAAACCGTCACGTTCGCGTCTTCCCCGACAACCGCACGCACAAGATCGCCGACCATCCCGACGGTGGCGACCAGATGCGGTCGGGAATCCGCCACCCCGTTGGTTTCACCGCCATTATTCCCGCACCCTGCCAAAAGCAGTGCCACGCCAAGGGCCGACAAGGCGGTGAAGGTGCGAAAAATGGTTATGCAAAACATACACTTTGAATATTCAAAGTATTTCTCC
>PWZW01000074.1 GCA_003567255.1 Puniceicoccaceae bacterium
GAAACGCGAAAAACGTAGGCGGGTTGGCTCTGCCGCCCGCCCGCCGCGATTGAGCCACAGGATTCCGACGAGGGCGCACCAGAGCCCGTTAGTCGGCGCCTGCGGATGGCGGAACGCGAAAAACGTAGGCGGGTTGGCTCTGCCGCCCGCCCGCCGCGATTGAGCCACAGGGTTTCGACAAGAGCGCACCAGAAGCCGTTACTCAGCGACTGCGGTGGCTGAAAGCGGATGGCGGATAGCGAGTGTTGCAGTGGACTGGTCGGCGGTGAACTGGTCGGCGGTGGCTGGGTACCGGCGTTCACCGGGCGGCAGAGCCAACCCGGCTACGAAAACAACTGCGACCGTAGGCAGGTTGACTCCGCCGCCTGCCCGCCGCGATTTGGCCCGGTTACCCCGCCGACACACGCAAACCTAATGCCAAGAAAAATAAAACCCTTCCCCACCCTCAAAGCCTCGGCCCGCCGTAGCCATGCCTACGGAAAAGGGCTTGTCCGTAGAGCAGGTATTCCACTAAACTAAACCACTACGCCGGGATGCCGTAAGCGTACGCGCTTAAAGCGCAAAAGGCCGAAACCACAGCAGTGCTTAACAAATGAGAGTCATCAATCGAAAGAGTATTTTTATGCGCATGTCCTTGCTTGCTGCCTTGGCGCTTTGCCTGGCAGCCCAAGGCCGCGCGGGAGATGGGGTGTTCGACCTGATCATCGTCGCGGGTCAGTCCAATGCAGTCGGGTTCGACGCCCGCGCCAGTGACTTGCCGGAAGACCCACGCGATGCGCAAGTGGTGCTCTGGTGGCGAGGAGGGGACTCTCCCGCCAATGCCCATGACTCATCGTTCGACCAAGCGTGGGTGTCGCTGCAACCCCAGCCCAAAGGCAATCCTAGACCAAATGATCCAGGGAATTTTGCCTCGGATGAGGGCGGCTTTGGCCCTGAGATGGGGCTGGTCCGTACATTGCTCGATGCGCAACCTGACCGCCGTCTGGCGATCGTAAAAGTCGCCTACAATGCAACGAGTATTCGTGCATGGCTCCCGGCACAAAATAATCTCTATCGGGTGTTGATGGACGAAACCAAGCTTGCGATTGCACAGGCGGCGGAACGGGGCGTCACCCTGCGTCCCCGGGCGCTGGTTTGGTGCCAGGGCGAAACCGACGCAAACCGGAATCCCGATACGGATTTATATCGGGAGCGCATGGAGACATTGATCGCTGCCATTCGCAGCGATCTCGATGCGCCGGAGTTGATTGCCTTGCTGGGATTCAACACAAAATTCGGACGCAGGTGGCAATCGAGAACGGCCCCCCGCGCAAACGTTGCCAGCATACGCTTGGCGCAAATCCAAGTAGCCGAGCGCTCGATCTATGTTGAACGTGTTGAGGATTGGGGATGCGAAGTAGTGAATTCGGCACACTTCGGTTCCGAGGGAACGCTGGAATTCGGCCAGCGGTACGCAAACGCACTGCTTGAGGCGGAAGCGAAGCTAAATCGCTAGAAAAGGTCGGCTGATAGCGGATGCCGGATGGCGGATAGCGAAAAACGTAGGCGGGTTGGCTCTGCCGCCCGCCCGCCGTGATTGAGCCACAGGATGCCGACACGGGCGCACCAGCGGCCGTTACCGGGCGCCTGCCCTGCGGATGGCTGATAGCGGATAGCGGAGGCCGGATGGCGGATAGCGGATCGGCGAACGTCGTTCCGGCCCTGCGGTGGACTGCCGTGGCATAGACATTTCAAGTGTCGCTACGCTCGGTACTGTCTGTGCGGAGGCGGTGATTTGGCCGAACGCCGCGCCCATCTCCGACTGGTCGGCAGCGCGATAGCGATGCCGCTACGCAGGCAGGAGGATCAGCCGCCTGATGGCGCAGCGTGCCGGGCGCGTCAGGAGCGTTCATTTTCCGACAGGCTCCATTCGATTTCCCATTCCAATTCGCCGCGAGCAGGGACTCGTAATGCTTGGCCGCGATCGAGAGCGTCCTCCAAGCTTCCACTGGGACCAGGGATCGGCTCGACCGCGATTTCCTGACGGGGGGCATGCGCCGGATAGCCGCCGCGGTCAATCCAGAGCCCCAGCGTGGGAAAGCGCTTAACGTCGAAGCGTATCCGAAGGTGATGACCGCTGCGTAGTTGCAGCTCCACGTCTCCGCTTACGATTCCCCGAAGCAACCACATGCGCGCGCTCCCCTCCGCACAAAGCGCCAGGGGGTTTTGCGCGGCTTCCGGAGAAATTGCCTCGTTCTGCAGACTGTCCACGCACTCCGCGCAAAGGGGGACGCGGATGGATTGGATGACCGAGGGCGGCATGAGGGCGTGCATCACATGCTGGACGCGCAGATCGCGGTCCCCCGGGTTTTCAACACGAAAAAGCCAGGCCAGTTTACCTTCCTCAAAGCGCAGACGACGGTGCAGTCGGTGGCCTTCCGGAAAGACGAAGGTACAGACAAGTCCGTCGTCGAGGCGCACTCCCTCTGCCTGCATGCTCCAGCAAAACCCGTGGTCGGGAATCCCCTCCTGCGCGGCCACCGCCGGAAAGCAGTCATCATACCCGTACACCGGACGGGATTCAAAGCCGTCACCGGGAACAAAGCCGGGGTCCGCTTCGGTGAGGAGAGGGATGCCTCGCCAGCTTAACTGGGTAAGCCTCCCCCCATCGGCGGGATTGCACGCACACACCCATTCCTCGTCGCTGTAGTTTATGGTACTCATTGAAGTTTAAACCTAGCAGACAGGTGGGCAGCGCGGCGACCGAAAAACTCACCCGTCAGCGCTCCGGTCGCTGCGGACGTTTTCAGCAATTGTCCAAGCGCGGTTCGGGCCAACCGTAGCGGCAGCGCGACAGCGATGCCGACCGCAGCGGATTAGGCCAGCGTTCGGCTGGTCCACCGCAGCGTCGGAACGGCGTTCACCGATCCGCTACAAGACAGACGCGCCCAAGCCTCCGCCATTCACCATCCCCCCTCCGCCGATCCGCTACAAGACGCCATGCGAGAGCGAGAAAAAAGCGTTATCCTGCCCGGGAGCCGAACAGCGTTCCAAACTTGACTACCCCCCTAAACTACACTGCGTTTTAACTAAGCAAGCCCCGGATCATATTCATGGTTTGGAACCACATGGAGACCATGTTGTCCTGATTTTGGTCTGAGTCCAAGGCACCATACACCCCCTAGATCTGATTTAATTATCAATGAAAACAATCGCTTATCCAATCCTCTGCCTCATGCTCGCGGGTACTTACTTAGCTGCCCGCGAAATTCACTTCGACCGTCCAGCCCAAGCTCACGGGGAAGAAGATAAGTGGAATGTCCTGGATCCGCTCTGGCAGGAATACAGCCTCCCCGTAGGAAATGGTTCTCTGGGGGTCACTACCTACGGTGGCGTCGAAGAGGAAGCTCTCTACTTCACGATCGACAGTCTTTGGAGCGGGCGCTATGCCACCGAGGCGGATAATGTAGGTGCCTACCAAATACTCCCGGAAGTACGGCGGCTTTTACTTGAGGATGAGTATATTGAGGCTGAGGCATTGAGTCGCCTACACCTCGGTGCTGCCGGTGATGAGAGGGAAACCGCGTTCGGTAGCTTCAGCGTTTTTGGTCGACTGGTCATCCAGAGCGATCGGTCTTTTGAGCAGGTGAGCGATTATAGAAGGTCCCTCAATGTGCACGACGCCACCGCGAGGGTGAGCTACACGCATGATGGAACCGCACACGAGCGCACCCTGATTGCCTCCTATCCGGATCAATGCGCAATTTTGCGCTACACTGCGGATCGCCCCGCACAACAGAACCTGCGCATCGCCTTTGAGACGCCCCACAACACTCCCGAGCATGAGGCCCTCAAGATCACCACCGAGGGGAATGATTTGATCGTTAGCGGAACTTACCCAAGCAGCGAACTCCAAATGGACGCCCGGATTCGGGTGCGCACCGAAGGCGGCACGGTTCGCGCAGGTGAGGGTTACCTGGAGGTCACCGGTGCGGATACGGTCGAGATCTTTTTGGCTGCCGACACGTCCTACGACCAGAGCGTCGAAAATTTCCTCGGTGAGTCCAGAGCGTCCGAAGTCCGGGAGCGGATCGATCAAGCCACGCAGATGACCCACGCGGAGCTGTATGCGCGCCACCTGGCTGATTACAAGGAACTCTTCCATCGCGTGAGCCTTAATCTCGGCGACAGCGGTGCGGAGGTGCGGGCACTGCCGATGGAGGCTCGCCTCGAACGCTATCAGGAGGGTGCGGCAGATCCGGATCTTGAGGAACTGATTTTCGATTACGGACGTTATTTGATGATTTCCAGCTCTCGTCCAGGGTCTTTGCCCGCGAATCTCCAAGGGGTCTGGAACAACTCCCCAACGCCCCCTTGGGATGGTGACTATCACCTCGATATCAATCTCCAGATGAACTACTGGCTGACTGGCTCGACTAATCTTTTGGAATGCCAAGAGCCGCTAATTGACTTCCTCGAAGTCCTCCAGCGAAACGGTCGTCGAACTGCGCAAGCTTATTACAATGCGGACGGTTGGACAGCCGTGCTTGCGTCCAATATCTGGGGCTACACGTCTCCGTACCTCTCACTGGCACGATTAAAACCCGGGACTTGGCGCGAGGACCGGCAACGCTTCGCGCCCGCCCCCATGTTTTGGAACTTCTTCCCCTCGGTCGGCGGGTGGATCGCTCACCACGCCTACGAGCACTTCGCCTTCGGGCAGGATCACGAAATGCTGGAGCAGCGCCTATGGCCAATCCTCTCCGGCTCAGCCGATTTCTTCTGCGACTTCCTGGAACCGCTGCCCAATGGCTACTACAGTGATTGGCCGAGCTGGTCTCCAGAGCATGGCAACATTTCCAAAGGAGCGACGGCGTCCATCGCCATCGCAAGGGAAGTGCTCACTTCCGCCCTCAGCATGGCAGACCAGTTGGGGATCGCTAACGAACAAACCGAGCGTTACGCACACGTTTTGGAAAACCTGCTCCCCTACCGGATCGGTCAACATGGTCAGCTGCAGGAATGGTACGAGGACCGGGACGATCCCGAATGCACCCACCGCCATGTGAATCATTTACTTGGGCTTCATCCAGGCTCACAAATCTCTCCCCTCACCACTCCCGAATTGGCCGAAGCTGCACGCAACTCCCTCGACCAAAGACAAACGATGTCAACGGGGTGGTCCCTCGGCTGGAAGATGAATTTAATGACTCGTTTGCTGGAGGGCGATGAGGCCTACAACATCGCGCGGCTCTTTCTTGAAAAACGGGTGACTCCCAATCTTTTCTGCCAACACCCGCCTTTCCAAATCGATGGCAATTTTGCCATCACTGCGGGCATTGCAGAGATGCTTCTGCAGTCCCATTTGGGAGAAATTCACGTCCTCCCCGCACTGCCAACAGCATGGCCGGAAGGCAGTGTCAGCGGCCTGCGTGCCCGAGGTGGGTTTACGGTTGATTTGGATTGGGCCGACGGGCAATTGACCCGCCTGGTCATCCAATCCGACAACGGTTCCCCTTGCACCGTCCGGTATGGAAACCGGTTGATTCCACTTGATATCAATGCCGGAGAGACCGTCACTTTGGACCTCACGCCGCGATCCGTAGCGAGTAAATAAAAAGCATAAAGGTAGCCTAGCGCAAAACCGCAACGCCCTCGCAGCGGCAGCGTTTGTAGCGGCGGCCTTCGGAGCGGCAGCGCGAAAGCGATACCGACAGCCGCGCATAGGCCCGGCGGCAGAGCCAACCCGCCTACGTTTTTCGCTATCCGCTATTCGCCATTCGCTATCAACCATCCGCCATCCGTAGCCCCTCCGTGCCGAAGGTACCTTGGACTGCGGCAGCCCCGCAGCCGCGGGACCGCTTTGATTCGTCGCAGCCCTGCTGCGGCGTTTGCGGAGGCCCCGAGCTGTTTGCGCGGTAGGGCTTGGCAGCAGGGCTGCCTGCGCGGAAAGCGGCAGCAGGGCTGCCGCACTCCAAAGA
>PWZW01000137.1 GCA_003567255.1 Puniceicoccaceae bacterium
CCACCCTCACCCCGATGATGCAGCAGTATCATTCGATTCGCCAGGGTTTGGGGGAAGACACCCTCCTGCTCTTCCGCCTGGGAGATTTCTACGAGATTTTTCTGAGCGACGCCGAGCGCGGAGCCAAACTTCTGGGGATCACGCTCACCCAACGCCACGGCATGGCCATGGCGGGGATCCCCTACCACGCCGCCGATGGCTACATCCAAAAACTGCTCGACCGGGGCATCAAGGTCGCTATCTGCGACCAGGTCGAAACCCCACAACCAGGTAAACTGGTCGAGCGCAAGTTAACCCGGATCATCACCCCGGGCACACGCTTGGAAGAGACCCAACTGGAAGCGGGCCGCAACCAGTTCCTGATTGCGGTCGAGTGCAACCGTAAGGGCCTCCGCGCGGCCTGGCTTGACCTGACCACCGGAGAGTTCGGCATTGCCGAAGACAGTGAACCAAACAACCTCGGCCCCCTCTTAACCAGTCTTGACGCCAGTGAGTGGGTGATCCCGGAAAAAGGACCCGAGCTCTGGCAGACCTTCGCTACCGGTCAGCACTTTGCCGAACAATTCGAGCAACTCACCGCAGGAAAAACGATCACGCCGATTCCGGATTACCATTTCGAACAAGCCTCAGGCGCCCGCTTGACCATGGAAACCCTCGGAGTCATGAACCTGGAGGGCTTCGGGGTCGATAAACAACACCCCGCTCTCGGAGCGGCCGGGGCCGTGGTTCACTACGCCAGCGAAACGCTCTGTGCCAAGCCGGCCAATTTGCGGCGCATCAAGGAATACCGAAGCGGCCAGGCACTCCTCCTCGACCCCGCCACCCTCCGTAGCTTGGAGATTTTTAAAACGGCCGGAAATGTCCGCTCAGGCTCTTTGATCGATGCGATGGATGCCACCGTAAGCGCGGCCGGGGCCCGCCTTCTGGAACGCTGGCTGAGCAATCCCCTCCTCGATCTTCCCGAAATCCATCGTCGCCAGGCCTGCGTGGCCGAGTTTTTCGATGCGCCTGGGCTTACCGGCGAGCTGCAAAAATACCTCAAGGGTATCCGCGATCTCGAACGCATCCTCTCCCGCCTGCAAAATCGTATCCAAAATCCCCGTGAGTTGGGAGGTATCCGCGAGACCCTCACGGTCTTACCCACCATCACCCAGTTTTTACTCGAGTTTCCCGATACGCCCGTCGCAAATCTGGCCAGCCAAATTCATGACTTCGAGGAATTGCGCCAAGTTCTGAATGCCGCCCTCAATGAAACCCTTCCCGGCAATATTCAGGAAGGCGGCACCATTGCGGACAACTACGATGCGGAACTCGATCGCCTCCGCCATCTCATGCGCGATAATAAGACTTGGCTCTCCGAACTCGAACAAAAAGAGCAGGCCGAAACCGGTATCAAAAATCTTCGTATCCGCTACAATTCAGCCGTCGGCTATTTTATCGAAATCACCAAGAGTCAACTCGGAAACGTCCCCGCACACTACATTCGCAAGCAAACGATGAAGAATGCGGAGCGTTTCTACACCGATGTGTTGAAAGCGCGGGAACGCGAAATTCTTAACGCCGAGGAGCGAACCATTCACCGCGAAACCGAAATCTTCGCAAAGCTGATCGAAGCAATTCTGGCAGAAACCACTGCTCTGGAAAAAACCGCGCAAACCCTCGCTGAAATCGACGTATTTCTGGGCTGGAGTACGCTCGCCCGTGAGTGGGATTATTGCCGCCCCGCAGTCAACGACACCGACCAACTTATCATTGAAAAAGGCCGCCACCCCGTCGTCGAACAAATGATGCGCAAGGAGCGCCTCGGCCTCGCCGGCACCCACGCCTTCGTCCCCAACGATACCGAACTGTCCGCCTCCGCCCAGCGGAACCTCGCCCAAATCGGATTGATCACCGGACCCAATATGGCCGGTAAGTCCACTTACATCCGGCAGGTCGCCCTCATCACGCTGATGGCGCAAGTGGGTAGCTGGGTACCCGCTGAAAAAGTGGAACTCGGCCTTGTCGACCGCATATTTTCCAGGGTAGGTGCCAGCGACGAGCTCGCGCGGGGCAACTCAACTTTCATGGTCGAGATGAACGAAACCGCCAACATCCTCAACAACGCCAGCTCCCGGAGCCTCGTGATTCTCGATGAAATCGGCCGTGGCACCAGTACCTACGACGGCCTCAGTATCGCTTGGGCAGTGATTGAACATTTGCACAATGGAGCCAACGTAAAACCGACGCCCACCGGACCCCGCACCCTCTTTGCCACCCACTACCACGAACTCACTCAACTCGCTAAAACCCTGTCACGACTTCGTAACTACACAGTGGTAGTGAAAGAATGGAACGATGAAATCATCTTTGTGCGGCAAGTCATTCCCGGGGCCGCCGACCGCTCTTACGGTATACAAGTCGCTCGCCTCGCCGGCCTGCCCGACAGCGTGATCGCTCGCGCCCGCTCCATCCTCGAACGCCTCGAAGCCGACGACTCCTCCCACAACCTCCTGCGCAAACGCATGCGGAAGGAAAAGAGCGGCGACACCACTACCGACGAAGACCAGCAACTCGCATTGTTTTAAACCCGCCCAAAGGCATTTAGAATACCGCAAAAGCACCTTCTCCGTGCTCAGCCTATGAACTTTTGAACACGGGAAGAATCACTTGGCGAGATACCTTCCGTCACATTACAGGAAGACGGTCACCTCAAATTCCAGCAAAACCTGCCAAGCCATTATTGATTCCGCGCAGGAATAATTATAGATTCAATCTCACTATTGTCCGCGTCTATCACTCTAACTATTTTTCGGTCAGGATATAATGTGATGACAAGACTATGGCGAATTTTTTGGGCTTCAGCCAGATACCACGTCTCTTCCACATCATGCACGTCGCGAGTCCCGACTCCCCAACTTCCGTCGCCAAGGTAAAGAACGCCGCGCCCTGCATCCTCAGCGTTCCGAAAAATCGGTACAGTTCTTTTGTAACTGTGGTCGTGGTTTTCCAGGGCCAAACGAATACGGTTTTCCTCAAAAAGAGGCACCCAATGCTCCCGCACCAATCGACTTTCACGATTGTCAAAATCCCGCACGCTTGGCCATGCGGGAACATGATACACTGGGATTAAGTGAGCCACGTTGCTCCGTTGGCGTAAAGTCGTGCGCATCCAGTCGGTTTGCACACCGGGGATAGGGTTGCTGTGCTCAGTGTCTCCCATAACAATACTCAGGTAATCTCCGAAGTCTAATACCCCGTAGCCAGGATCCCCGGGAAACGCAAAAAGACCGTAGAAATACGGCGCTAACCGCTCCCTGTCTGCCTGGCTATTGATCCGGTTACGGTGGTAACCACCGCGAATCTCGTGATTTCCCATGCCCACAATCACAGGCGGTACCCTGCCTTCAGGGGTCACCAAGGTCTCCACCATGGAATCCATAAATTCGTACCAACGACTGACGTTGCGACGCCGACCGTTGCCATAAGCAAGATCACCGCCCCAAACGATAAAATCGGGGTCATGCTCCATCGCAGCCCGGTTCATTGCAGACATCCAACTCTTTTCGTGCCGCACGTCCCCTCCAGCCGAAAGAACGATGGGACGATCCAAGGTAGCGGGCATGGTGCGAAACCAGTAAGTCTTTTCTTCTGGCGAGCCACGAAATTCATACTCCGTGTCGGGCTGGAGGTTTTCTATAGAAACGCGGTCCACTATGCGGTCAGAGTGGGGAAAGGGTAGTCTCTCCGCTTCAAACGCAACCCAATTATCCGTTCCACGCGGACGGGCCTGAATGAACGCGGGAGTGTCTTTATCTTCCGCCATTCGGTGCCAGTCGATCACGATTGAGGTGGTCGGATCTCCCGTCCAAGTCAGGATCAAGCCAGGCGGCGTATTTTTTTCCGACTCAGCAACCAGCCCACTGGCAAAAGCAAGCACAGTAGAAAGTATAGAAATTACAGCCAACTTGATACTTTTAGTACAAAACATCCCAAATAATAAAATAAAGTCTTTGCTGGTGCAACATTAAAAGATCCCAAATTCCCGTGGGATGATATCCAATCTTCCACAGTAGAGGCGTGTGGCGTGGCTGCATTCGAAGAAATCAAAGTGTAAGCGTCCGACGCATCCCCTCACAACGAAAGTTGACGAAGTTTCCAGTATTTTGGCTTAAGCTTGCGGATGGCGTCCGGGTTGGATGAGGACTTTGGGCGTATCTGGAAGACGTCCGTAAGGTATGCTGAAGGGTCGATATGGTGGAGTTTACAATTGAGGATGGTGGGATAAAGGATGGACGCGCGTCTTCCGGCTCGGGGGTGGCCAATGAAGAGCCAGTTTTTAACTCCCAGTTTAGTTGGTCGCAGAGCCCGCGCGGCGGTATTGTTGTCCATCGAAGCCCGCGGATAGTAAAGGCAGCGCTCCATCGCGGGCCAGAGTCCGAGGGTATATTTAATTGCAGCGATGGTGGCGGCGCTTTTGGGAAGGGCCAAAAGGAGGACCGTTCGGGTCAGTCCAATTTTTCATGTTTTATGGGTCGAGGGGTCGGCGGTGGCATGGCTCCATTCAAAGAGATCAAAGTGGCCCCGAAAATTTTTAATTTTTAATTTTTACGGAAAGACCCGTTCTGCTGCCTGCATTGGAGATTCAACGAACTGAAAATCATGGAACATTGGGCCGACTCATTTTTTCCGCCGACCCCTTTGCTTCCGCCGCGCGGGATGCGTCTCCACGACTTATCACGGCTAAATTAGCCTTTTGATCTCGGGGTCGTCGAAACCGGATTCACCCGCCGAACCCCGGCGAAGCGATCAAAATCACGGTCATTACTATACACCGTTGCAGAATGCTCCAAAGCGTGCAGAGCAATCAAAGCATCCGTCGAAAGATTGCCCCCAACTCCCGCCTCTTCCAATAAATCATAAAAACGTCCAAGCGCACCCTCACCCAGCGATATCAAGCGCACATGCGGATACTCCATCCAGCCCAAGGTAATCGTTCTGGCTTGCTCGACCGAAAGCGGGTTTTCACAAATCTGGGGATGCGTCATCAACCGCGTAAATGCCAAGACAACGACCCACGGAATCCCGATCGGCTCGTGCCCCGAGAGCACCCCACGCCACCACACATTAGCGGACTCATGGTTTGGAGCGCGCTCGTCGTGGGCATAAATGAGAAGATTCGCGTCTGGAATAATCACTCTTCGGCCACTTTAAGATGATCCTCGGATTCTATTTGATCGTAGAGCTGGTTCATACTTAAGCCCCGGTAGGCCGCCTTGACCCCAACCGAAAAAGTCGGGACCCGCACAGGGCGCGAAGGTTCCCGCTTAGCCGCGAGCCCAAGCTGCAACGTCTCTTCCACTACTTGCCGTAGCGGGCGCTTGCTCGACGAGGCTCGGCTTCTCAAAGCATCCAGTGTCGCATCACTGATGTCTAAAGTTGTTCTCATTATTGCATCATGATGCATTACTTCTGACATTTCAAGGATTTCTTAACTCAAGTTTCGTAAGCGTCACGTAAAGCATCATCTTGGTTTTCTTGACGGAATGGAGCTGTGATCCTGACGGGTCATAAGTACCGGAGGTTGAGGGCAATCTCGACCTTCCAGTCAGCGCCTTTTCGGTCCGTCAACAAGTCCGCTTCAATTTTCCCGGCCGCAGCCATGGCTTCCTTAACCACCCCTTCCCACATCGCCTCGTTCCATCGCCTCGTTCAGCTCCTTCAAATCGCTGCCCTTACCACCGACCTCGGGATGCTTTTCGCGTAGGTCTTCCTCCAACGCTTCCTTCTCCTGCTTATCCCCAATGAACCACCCCCGGCAATAGCGCTTCCTCCGCGCATCACGACGGGTAGGATCGGCCTCTTCAACCAGTGCGAGGTGCGCGGTATAACGCCGCATCCCAACCACACTAGCCAGCTGCCTCAGTGCGGATAGAAATCCCTTCTGGCAGA
>PWZW01000274.1 GCA_003567255.1 Puniceicoccaceae bacterium
ATGCGGGAACCGTTGGCTCCTCCTCTGAGGTCAGAACCGCGGAAGGTCCGGGCGCTGTCCCAAGCGGTGGTGATCGCTTCAGACTGGCTCAGGCCGGATTTCGCAATGAGTGCCTTAACTTCGGCGGCATCATAGTCCGTCGAACCCGCCGGGACAGGATCTTGCCATATCAAATCTTCGTTCGGAACTTCCGGCCCAATATAGCGAACCTTTGGACCCATATCGCGGTGAGTGAGCTTGAACCAGGCACGGGCAAACACGTCCGAGAAGTAAGCAGGATCTTTGTAGAACCGCTCGGAAATTTTGCGGTACGCTGGGTCCATCTTCATCGCCATATCCGCGTCAGTCATGATCGGATTGTAGCGAATGGACGGATCCTCGACATCCACGGGCTTGGCTTCCTCCTTGATGTTGATGGGTTCCCACTGGAACGCACCCGCCGGGCTTTTCTTCAGCTCCCAGTCGTGATTCAAGAGGAGCTCAAAATATCCGTTATCCCACTGCGTTGGGTGAGTTGTCCATGCACCCTCAATCCCACTGGTGACGGTGTCGCGACCCACGCCGCGGGACGTTTTGTTTAACCAGCCCAGCCCTTGCGCCTCAATCTCCTCACCTTCCGGAGCAGGTCCAAGGTTTTCGGCGCGACCGTTACCGTGACACTTGCCAACGGTGTGTCCTCCGGCGGTCAGGGCAACCGTTTCCTCATCGTTCATTGCCATCCGGGCAAAGGTTACACGAATGTGCTGCGCGGTTTTGATAGGATCTGGCTTGCTGTTTACCCCTTCCGGATTCACGTAGATCAATCCCATTTGCACCGCCGCCAAGGGATTGTTCATGGTTTCCGCTGATTCAACGTCGCCGTAGCGCTCATCACTTGGGGCCAACCACTCTTGCTCACTACCCCAGTAAATATCTTTTTCCGGATGCCAAATATCTTCTCGGCCAAAGGCAAAACCGTAAGTTTTCAGACCCATCGATTCGTAAGCCACGGTACCGGCAAGGACGAGTAGGTCGGCCCAACTGAGCTTGTTTCCGTACTTTTTCTTTATTGGCCAAAGAAGGCGACGCGCCTTGTCCAAGTTTGCATTGTCCGGCCACGAATTAAGCGGGGCAAAACGGTTATTTCCGGTAGCCGCACCGCCACGGCCATCGGCAATCCGATAGGTTCCCGCCGCATGCCAGGAGAGCCGAATCATCAATCCGCCGTAGTGCCCCCAATCTGCCGGCCACCAGTCCTGACTGTCCGTCATAAAATCCAACATGTCCTTTTTCAGGGCATCAAAGTCGAGCTCTTTGACCGCTTCGCGGTAATTAAAGTCTTCCCCCATCGGGTCAGATTTTCGGTCATGCTGGTGCAAAATATCGAGGTTAAGCGTTTTTGGCCACCAAGCTACGTTGGGATCACCAGTCTGTGTGTTGGCACCCGTATTGTGCATAACCGGGCACCTTGCTTCGCTCTCGCTTTGCGATGCACCGTGCGGAAAGGGGCACTTGCCGCCCTCATTTGTCGTTTCGTTAATCATATTTCTAAGTACTTTTGGGTTTGATGGAAATTCCTTAAACGGTGAATGATTCGAGTCTAAAAAGCGAACCTATACCTGAACTATAACAGCTTGCGATCAATAGGGGAAATATATATATCTTATTTTCTTATAGCTTTTTCCTATCTAAACCCAATGGACATTCAACGCCTCCGCTATTTTTTGGAAGTGGCTCGCTGCAAGAACTTTACGCGTGCCGCTGAAAATTGCTTCATATCGCAACCCTCACTCAGCCAGCAAATTAAAAAGCTAGAGGAAGAGGTCGGTAGCGCTCTTTTTGAACGCGGTCGAAACAGAGTGGTATTGACCGGGATGGGAGACGCGTTTCTCAGGCATGCGGAGGCAATTATGGCGGAGGTAGCGACCGCAGAAGCCTTTGTCCTGGAAACGAAGGAAGTGGTGGAGCGCACGCTTCGCTTCGGGGCCATTCCGACAATTGCGCCGTACCTCGTTCCCGAAATTTTTCAGATCGTGCAAGCCAAGCATCCCAAAATCCGCTTCGAACTTATTGAAAACGAGACTGCCGCCGTTATCGAAGCGCTCCGCATGGGCAGCATCGACTTTGCGCTGTTAAGCCCACCCTTTGACATCGAACAAACGCACAGCTCCCTGTTACTAAGAAAGGATCAACTCCTGCTAACGCTTCGGAAAGATCATCCCCTCGCCAGCGCAGATAAGTTGGACGCCCAGTCACTCAAGAATGAGCGCATTCTGCTTTTAGGGGACACGCATTGTCTCTCACATCAGACTTCCGCGCTCTGCGAGGAGGTCGGCATATACGCCGATACGAAGATTAAAGGCTCTCAAATTGATACCTTGCTGGGCCTCATCGAGAGCGGCTTTGGATTGAGCTTTATTCCAGAAACGGCCGCACGCCTAAACGAACACCGCACCTTATGTTTTCGACCGATGCAACCGAAGCCCTTTTTTCGTGACCTCTGCTTGGTCTGGCTCCCACGCAAGGTTATGCCAAAGCTAGCCTCCAGCGTAGTCGACACGCTTCGCCAGCATTTCCAGAGCAGCGATTAAGCGCCACCGAGAGGAACGGACATGGTCACGATGCCGAAGCGCCCGTCTTGCCGACCCCTTCAAGTTCGTCCAGCCAAGCTTTACGCTTTTGTTCGGAAACCAGGGCATTCCGAATCCCCTGCCGGGCCAAGCCCCGAAGCTCGTCCCTGCCAAAACCAAGCGTGGTGTGCACAAAGGCGTACTCTTCTTCCAAGGTGTTATTGAAAGCAAACGGATCGTCCGTGCTAATCGTACAAGCGATGCCCGCATCAATAAGTTTGCGCAAAGGATGCGCCTCCGGACTGGGAACCACTTTGAGTTTTACATTACTGATCGGGCACACGTCGAGGATCACACCGCGCGCTCCGAGCAAATCAAGCACTGCCTGATCCTCCACTGCCCGCACACCGTGCTGAACTCGCTGCACTCCAAGGATCTCCACCGCTTCACGGACGTTGGAAGCGGGCCCAAATTCCCCGGCATGGGCCTTGGTCACCTTTCCCTCAGCACGGGCGGCTTCCCAGATCCGCTTGGTCCAGTCCAGCAGCGGAAGCGGCTCTGTGCCGTGCAAATCAATGCCGGTGATAAATTCGCTGCGCAAGGCTTGGTCGATAACTTCGGCACAACCGTTTACATAGGCATCCCGCGTCATTCCCATGAAAACGACCACCTCCAGGCCATCCGGTACAACCGAGTGGATTGCCTGTGCGATTGCGCAAGGTCCGGCACCGACCGCAGCCGCAAAATTCGCGTCAAAACTGAGCTCAATATAACGGACATTCTGCGTCAGTGCCCGGGCGAAAATATCCTCTGCGGCAAGCGCGTAGCGCTCGGGAGAGGTGAACCATGCGAGACCGTGCGAACCGAGGACGTGCAGGAAATGGTCAAAGGAATCAAAGCGAAACTCACTCCCCCAGTGCTCGGGCGCGTCCCGATAAGCCTCTGGCTGTAACCGCTGCAATCGATCATAGGGCGTCGTGCCTTCGATGTGCAAATGATGCTCAGTCTTAGGTAAATCAGAAATAAACCGCGCCATTTCGGGAGACATATCCCGAGCCCAGGGACTCTTGCTTAGTGGCGTGTTCATGCTTAGACAACTTTTGGTGGGACCAAAGCTGTCTAAGCTTCAGCCAACAAATAATCTGGGTTTAGCTTCTTTAATTCATCCAAAATAAACAAGCCATTTTTTCGGATCAACACGCCATCAAAGTAAATCTCTCCACCTCCATAGTCCTCTCTTTGGATGCAGACCATATCCCAGTGAACCTGTGAGCGATTTCCATTGTCAGCATCTTCATAAGCTTGCCCTGGGGTAAAATGAAACGACCCGGCGATCTTCTCATCAAAGAGAATATCGCGCATAGGTTCGGTGATGTGCGGATTAAACCCGATCGCAAATTCACCAATATAGCGCGATCCCTCGTCCGCATCGAGAATTTCATTGAGCCGCTGTTCGTTGGTTCCTGTGGCTTTGATGATCTTGCCTTCGGAAAATTCCAGCCGGATACGATCAAAGGAAACTCCCTGATAAGTGGTGGGGGCATTGAAGGTAACAAAACCCTCGACGCTATCACGGACTGGGCAAGAGAAGACCTCGCCATCCGGGATATTATGGGTACCTCCGCAAGAAACCGCACCGATGCCCTTAATCGAAAAACGCAGGTCCGTTTCCGGGCCTTTGACGTGTACTTTATCGGTTTTCTCCATTAACGAACGCAGGGCATCCATCCCCGGAATCATCCGCCGGTAGTCTTGGGTGCAGACGCGAAAGAAAAAATCCTCAAAGGCCTCTGTGCTCATCATCGCCTGCTGCGCCATCGAAGGCGTCGGCCAGCGCAGGATCACCCATTTGGTTTTATTGACCCGATAGTCGAGTACGGGCTTCATTGCTCGCATCACGGTGCTGACCTTCTTGGGATCAACGTCACTCATTTCAAAAATGTTGTCCGAGCCCCTCAGCGCGATATAGGCGTCCATTTTTTCCATCCTGGCCAACTCCCAGGAGGCTTGGACCGAATACTGGTCAGGCTCCGTCGAAGCGGTCAACTCCCGGTTAATACGCGCGTGCTGGATGTTGGTGTAGGGGATTGCTCCTTTTGCCCGCGCAGCCCGAATCAGCGCGATCACGATATTATCGGGCACATCATATGCATCGATCAGGACGCGCTCCCCTGCTTTGAGGCTCACGGAGAAATCGGTCAAGACACCGGCTAGTTGGCTGTAGGCAATTTCCATCCCACAGTATCCATACAGCTTGCCTAAAAAAGCAAGCCCACCCCACTAGTGCCCACGACGAATTTCAGACGCGGCAAAGTGAATACTGAAGCGGTAAACCTTCTTGGTTTTTGTTTCTATTTTAAAGGTTTTCGGGTCAATTCGATCAGGAACCTCTTCGCGATTCACATCGACCATGGCGTGATAACCACGTTCGGAGAAGATATCGATGACCATGGCCATGGCCAAGGGATTTTCGAAAAGAGGATCCTCGGAGTTGACCACGGACATGCCGGAAATCGCATGTCGTTTAATGATCGGCATGAAGCGCTCATGGATCAGTTGGGTGACTTGTGCGAAAAGCGGTGCATTGCGCTCCTCGTACGAATCGAGCCGATCCACCAAATCCTGTCGGGCGTGCTTGGCAATCGTTGAGGCGACGGGAATGACGGCCAGGCGGTCGTAAGTGCCCTCATCCAATTCCAGCGAGCTTTGGTATTGAAGCTCGCGGATGATGCTGGAACGCACCGTCTCAATAGCGCCGTGCGCGTTGATGAAATGGTAGAAAAATACCTCGCGGAGTGATTTCAGGGATTCGTAGGTTTTTTCCTTAAAAGTCCGGTACCGGTTCAGGGCGGCTTCCTCTTCGAGGTCCGTTTTGCGGAGTTCTTTCAACTCTCCCATGCCGGATTCCTTGACCTCAGCGTTGTGCGCCTGGACCTGCCGTCCACGTTCGAGTTGCCGCCGAACGCTCTCGCGCTCATCCACAAAGAGCACGACAATGTGGAAATGGGGCTTCTTAAACTGCTCGGCCAGTAGGGTACCAAGGTGCAGCTCCCGCAACTCAATCAGCTTATGATAAAGCATTTTGACACACTCCACCTGGACCTTCGTCCGCGGATACCCATCCACCACGGCCCCGGATTGCAGCTTGGAATCCAAAAGCTTGCGGAAGACAATGGCCGTCACCTCCCGGTCGCCCACCAGCATACCAGCGTCTTTCATCTTGGTGGCCTCCGGGCTTTTCAGGAGCTCACTCACCACAAGCGGGCGCGCAGTGAGGTGACGAAACTCCATAATAAATTCGGTGTGCGTTCCCTTACCGGCACCGGGGGCCCCGTTGAGCCAAAAGATTTCCTTCGGAAATCTGAG